>NZ_JBDUCX010000322.1:0-6439 GCF_040003245.1 Chthoniobacter sp. | reverse complement strand
CATTTTTCTTAAGCTTCCCCTTCGCCCTGCCGCCCATTCTCCTCCAGATGCCGCAACACGTCGCTGCGATCCTCCACCTCGTCCCACACATCCCGGCTCACATAGATCGGCGCCTTCTGCTGGATGGCCAGGGCGATGCAATCGCTCGGACGCCCATCGAGCTCGACGATCTTCTTTTCGAACAGCTCGTTCTCCGCGCTGATGATCAGCCGGGCAAAGTAGGTCTCGCTCTTGAGGTCGTTGATGATCACACGCTCGACCTTCGCGCCGAGTGCCGTCATGAGGTGGCCGATGAGATCATGCGTCAGCGGACGCTCCTTCGGCGTGTCGTTGAGGAACATCGCGATCGCCGCGCCCACGCTTTCGTCCACGTAGATCACGAACACCTTTTCTTCATTGCCGATGAAAACCGCCCGGCCCGAATTGAACGGGAGCACGGTGCGAATTTCGACGGAAATCACAGGCTTGTTCATGTTGCCGCAATGTCGGGCGTGGGTGCACGTCTGTCGAGGGCGAAAAAGCGCCCCCCAGCGGCGCAACGGCGCGGAAGCGGCCACCACTTTCCGGTGAACCGCCGGCCCTGCGCAAAGATTTTGCGAAGCGCTGATTGCATTCGCCCACGCATTTCATTATCGCGTGCCCCATGCAGCAGACTTGGGACATCCCCGCCGCCATTTCCCTCTACAACATCGACCGTTGGGGGTCGGGCTATTTTACGATCAATGCCAAGGGCAATATCCAGGTCCATCCCACCCGCGCGCCCGCTTCCATCGACATCATGGAATTGATCGACGAGGCCAAGGAGCGCGGCCTCACCTTCCCTCTCGTGCTGCGGTTTCAGGACCTCCTGCGCGACCGCGTGGAGACGATCAACAAGGCCTTCGCCACCGCCATGCAGGAGGCGAAATACGGCAACGAGTACCGCGGCGTTTTCCCGATCAAGGTCAACCAGCTCCGTGAAGTCGTGGAGGAGATCGTCGACGCCGGCGCGCCTTATCACTTCGGCATCGAGGCCGGCAGCAAGCCGGAACTGCTCGCCGCCCTGGCCATCCACCGCGACCCGGAGTCGCTGGTCATCTGCAACGGCTACAAGGACAAGCTCTTCATTGAAAACGCCCTCATGGGCCGCAAGCTCGGCAAGAAAGTGATCCTCGTGGTGGAGAAGATCGAGGAACTCGCCGAAATCATTCGCGTGTCGCGGGAAGTCGGCGTCGAGCCGATGATCGGTGTCCGCGTGCGCCTCTCGGCCAAAGGTTCGGGCAAGTGGGCCACCAGCGGCGGCGAGAATGCGAAGTTCGGCGTGAGCACTGCGGAACTGGTCGCCGCGAGTGACTACCTGAAAAAGGAAGGCCTCGCCCACACCCTCAAGCTCGTCCACTTCCACGTCGGCTCGCAGGTGCCGGACATCGGCACGATCAAGCGCGCGGTCCGGGAGGCGGCGCGCTTTTACGCGAAGCTCAGCAAGCTCGGCCACGAGCTTGGCTACCTCGACGTCGGCGGCGGCCTCGGTGTGGATTACGATGGCTCGCGCACCGCCTTCGACAGCTCGACGAACTATTCGTTGCACGAGTACGCCCGCGACATCGTCTGGAATATTATGGAAGTCTGCGACTCGGAGAAGGTGCCGCATCCCGCGATCGTCAGCGAGAGCGGCCGGGCCATCGTCGCCCATCATTCGATCCTCGTCGTCGAGGCCTTCGGCTCGATCGAGAAAGACCGGTCGCCCATCCAGGTGGAAACCGGCGCGGAAGATCCCAAGCACGTCGCGGAGATCCTCGAGTTGCAGCGCAACCTTTCGCAGCAAAATCGCATGGAATCGCTGCACGACGCCCAGCAGCTCAAGGAGCAGGCACAGTCCATGTTCGACCTCGGCTTGCTCGGCCTCGAGGGCAAGGCGAAGATCGAGACCGTCTACTGGCAGATCGCCAAGAAGGTCGTCGATTTCTGCGCCGGCATGAAGTACGTGCCCGAGGAAGTGAAGGAACTCGAGACCTCGCTCGGCGATCAGTACGTCTGCAACTTCTCCGTCTTCCAGAGCCTGCTCGACCACTGGGCGCTCGGCCAGCTCTTCCCCGTCATGCCGATCCACCGGCTCAACGAATTTCCCGAGCGGCAAGGCACCCTGGTCGACATCACCTGCGATTCCGACGGCAAGGTCAGCAAGTTCATCGACCTCCAGGACGTGAAAGACACGCTCTCCCTGCACAAGCTCAAGCCCGGCGAGCACTACTACCTCGGCTTTTTCCTCATGGGTGCCTACCAGGACATCATGGGCGACCTGCACAACCTCTTCGGCCGGGTGAACGAGGCCCACGTCTTCCTCGAGGAAGACGAGGAGAGCGGCTGGTACATCGAGGAGACCATCGAAGGCAGCGCCATCGGCGAAGTGCTCTCCATGACCCAGTGGGACCAGAACGAACTCGCGCGCCACATGAAGACCCAGGTCGACGCCGCCATCAAAACCGACCGCCTCAAGCCGAACGAAGCGATGAAGCTCCTCGCCAACTACGAGAAAGCGCTCAAGGGCTACACCTACCTGCAATTCAACGGCAACGGCTCGGCGAAGTAGAGTTCGATCCTTCCATCGGCCCAATCATGAATCCGGGAGCGTCCCCGCGGAGATAGAAATCGTGCCCATTATCGCCAGCGATTTCGGCAACTTGGGGCTCTTCCTCATCGCCATTCCCGCACTCGGCCTGGCGCTACTCGGCGGGCTCGTCGGAGCGGTCGGACGCTGGCGCGGGCTGACGATTATTTCGAGTGCGATCAGTTTTCTGATCACTGCACTCTTTTGGTGGACGGCGCAATTCTCCTCTCGCGACGTCGCAGAACTTCAGTTTTTTTTGGTCGTCTCCGCCTGCCTCGGCCTGATCATCTTATTGGGCCTTCTCCTGCCGCGTAAATAGACGGCCTCCGCAGCGAGGACTTGCTATCCAGCGCCTCTGCGCTCGCTAAGGCGCAGGCGAGAGTGTTGAAATGCGCGCCGTATGTTCAAAACCCGCTCCGTCACCCCCGGCCAGGCGCCGGCCACGCTCACGCCGCATCTCGTCGATGGAAAGACCGTTCATCCGAAGATCACCCTCTTCGAATATGACGAAGTGACTCTGGTGGAGAAGGAGATCGCCAACATCGAGGACGCCTTCGGCTGCTTTCACAACGACAAGGTAAGCTGGATCAATATCGACGGCCTCGGCGACGTGGACGTGCTCCGCAAACTGGGCGAGCGTTTCAACCTTCATCCGCTCGCCCTCGAAGACGTGCTCAACACCGGCCAGCGCCCGAAAGTCGAGCATTACGAGGGCTACCTCTTCATCGTCGCCGAGATGATTTATCTCAACAAGGAGGAGGAAGTCTGTGGCGAGCAGGTCAGCATGTTTCTCGGGAGGAACTTCATCATCACCGTGCAGGAAGAGCCGGAAACCGACGCCTTCGATCATGTGCGCGCCCGCATTCGCAGCGGTCGCGGCTGGATCCGCAAGATGAAGTGCGACTACCTCGCCTACGCGCTGCTCGACTCCATCATCGACCATTACTTTCCCGTGCTGGAAAACCTCGGCGCCGCCATCGAGGATATCGAGAACACCATGGTCGAAAAGCCGAGCCGCTCGTGCCTGCTGTCCCTGCACGAATACAAGCGCACGCTCGTCCAGATGCGCCGCTTCGTCTGGCCGGCGCGCGAAGTCGCCACCTCGCTCATGCACGAGGAAACCGGCCTCGTGCGGGCCGAGACGAAGGTCTTCCTCCGCGATTGTTACGACCACACCGTGCAGATCATGGACTTGGTGGAAAGCTATCGCGACGTCGTCTCCGGCCTCATGGAGCTTTATCTCTCCAGCATCGGCATCCGCACCAACGAGATCATGCGCGTGCTCACCGTCATGTCCTCCATCTTCATTCCGCTCACCTTCATCGCCGGCCTCTACGGCATGAACTTCGCCTACCAGGAGGGTGACGTGAAAATGCCGCTCAACATGCCCGAACTCCACAGCCCCTACGGCTACGTGATCGTCCTCGGGGTCATGGTGCTGATCGCGATCGGCCAGGTGCTCTTCTTCAAGCACAAGAAGTGGCTGTAGGAATCCGCGACGGCTTCGGCCAGGCAGTGTTCACGAATTCCTGGTGAGGGAGCTAGCCGGAGGGCCAAAGGCCCGTCCACAAGCCAGCCCTGGGCAAAGCGAGGCACGAGCGTCGCCCTGGGTCTCGGAGCAAAAAAGCGCCCAGCCCCAACGTGGGCGCCACAAGAGCTTGACCGGTCGGCTGCCCGCCGACTCTGTTTCGCCCCTTCAGGGCTCGCCGTTCGTGGGATGTGTTCCCAGGGCGACGCTCGCCAAACTCGCTCTGCTCTGGGCTGGCTTGTCTCAGGCCTTTGGCCTGCCTCTGTCTGCCGTAGTTGTCGCCCGCATCTTCGACAATTCGTGAACGCTACCTAATGTCTTGCTCCGTTCTTTGTCGCGGGTTGCTATGTTTCGCGGGTTTACAGGATGAATAGGCTGAGGAGGGGACGTGGCTTCTTACAGGGGTGGATGGGTTGCGTTCTTTGATAAACTGACGGTGGGAGACTGATGCAATGGAGTTGCATCAAGAAATTACTGGAGCTGCCTTGATTGAGTCTTTACCAGACTTGATTGGCGGAAATCGGCTCAGAGTAACCCAAGCCCGGTCAAGGCGAGTCAAGGCCAGTCAAGGCTGGTAAAGGCTGGTAAAGGTCCAAAATCTTTTCGCAAGGGACGCGCCGACGCATGCAGTGCCATGATGATTAATGCCATTGAATGGCATCTAAGTGGTCGACCGGGAGCCGCCGGGAATAAGTCCGACTGGGCCTAGGTCTTTTCGATCAGGAAGAGAAACTCCGTGTTCGGCGCTTCGGCATCGCGGACCCATGCGTTCGTCCAACGCATCCCGGCCATCACGTTGCGCCGATAGTCGATCTCCAGAACCTCTACCACCCGGCCGACGGAGGAGATGACCTCGTGCAGTTCTTCCGCCGTGGCGCGGCCGCCGGAACTGTAGGAAAGGATGATGTGCGGCGCGCGGGTGGCGTGGAGCATCCGTTCGATGGCGTCGACCACGACGAACCGGCCGGCGTCGTTGCGGCGATAGTCCTCGAAGACCGAGCCAGCTTGTGTGTCGGAGGAGTCATCCCTCCGCCCGGCTTTGCCGAAGATCGCGGGCCGGTCGTCGAGGCAGATGGTCGTCCAGAGGTGGTAGTAGGCGGCGTAGCGGACGCGCGAGGGCGGCATCTTCTCGTTGTTCGAGCCGTAGGGTGGATCGAAGTAGGCGAGGTCGGCCTCGATTTCCGGCAGGAGCTGGAAAATGTCGCCACGGTGCACGGCGTGCGCTTGCTGGATGGGAAACAAGCGGGGCACTTGCAGACGGAGCGGGTGATAGGAGCGGGGCGACCAGTCGCTGAGGTAGGAGGCGAAGTGGCCGAGCGTGCTGTCCACTTCGTCCAGAGCGAGGATCAAGCTCGTAAGCAGGACCGACTTCTCGATTTCGCTCAGGCCGAGGCGGTCGATCTCCGCGCGGATCGCATCCAGCCGCCGCGTATTGTGGATCTGCCAGGGTTTCTTCAAGCCGTCGTCGCCCACGGAATTCCCGGCATTCGGCTCGCCGCCGTAGTGTTCCGTGAACCAGCCGTCCACGCCGGCGAGGGCATCGAGATGGGCGACCAGTGGTGCGTAGTGCGCGGACGGGTGGGGGTTGCGCAGGTAGCAATGGGCGAAGACCTCCGACCACGCGGACAGGTCATTCGCGATCACCCGGTGGCCGGTCTGCGCGAACATCTGCGCGACGCGGGTGGTGCCGGAGAAGCCGTCGAGCACCGTGCGGGGCTGCACTTTTTGCGCGAGCCGCAGGATGTGCGGCAGCAGTTTCCGCTTCGAGCCGGCATACTTGATCCCCTGCGTTTCGGGCGCAGCCAGGGCGCGGGTCTCGGGCAGATTCAGGGTCGGAGCGCTCATCGAGGGTGCGGGTGGACAATGCGCCCGCTTTCTTTAGAGTAGGGGAAACATGACCGCGACCGGCGAAATCAAAATCAAAATCGGCAACGAAAAACTGGTGAAGGTGACGGAGAAAGCCAGCGCCAAGCTGAATTCGCTGCTCACCCGCCAGGGGCGTCCCGAGGGCGCGTTGCGCGTGGCGGTGATCGGCGGCGGTTGCTCCGGTTTGCAATACAAGATGGACCTCGTCGATGGCCCGGCCAACCGGGACATCATGGTGAAGAGCGCGGGCGTGAACGTGGTCATCGATCCGAAGAGCGCGCTCTTCGTCAGCGGTTCCCTGCTCGATTTCAGCGAGGACTTGCAGAAAGGCGGCTTCAAGGTGACCAACCCGAACGCCGTGGCGCATTGCTCCTGCGGAGAGAGTTTTTCGGCGTAGCGACTATCGGGAAAAGTGCGCTCCCTCCTCGCCTGTCATCCTTGTATATCGCCCAACGCGA
>NZ_JBDUCX010000106.1:0-21614 GCF_040003245.1 Chthoniobacter sp. | reverse complement strand
TTCTCCTGGCTCTGCGCCTGCGGAGTTTCGTCGAACTGCACCGCGTTTTCGTCATACGCGTAGAAGGGCTCGAAGTGCTTCTTCAAGATCGAGGAAGCCTGCACGAGCGCGTCTTCGGGAGTCAGGCGGCCGTCGGTCCAGATCTCGAGCTCGAGCTTGTCGTAGTCGGTGCGCTGGCCCACGCGGGTATTGCCCACGGTGTACTTCACGCGGGTGACCGGCGAGAAGATGGAATCGATGGCGATGACGCCGATCGGCTGGTCGGCATGCTTGTTCTCGTCGCCCGTGGCGAACCCGCGGCCGACCTTGACTTCGAGTTCGGCCTCGAACTTCGTCTTCTTGTCGAGCGTGCAGATGAGCTGGTCCTTGTTCAGGACTTCGCACTGCGCGGAATCTTCGATGTCGCCGGCGGTGACTGGGCCTTCCTTGTTCACCGAAATGGTCAGGTTGCGGATCTCGTGATCGTTGGCCTTGAACTTGATTTTCTTCAAATTGAGGACGATGTCCGTCACGTCTTCGACGACGTGCGGCAGGGTCTGGAATTCATGTTGCGCGCCGGTGATTTTCACGGACGTGATGGCCGCACCCTCGAGGGAGGAGAGCAGCACGCGGCGGAGCGAGTTACCGACGGTATTGCCATAGCCAGCCTCGAAGGGCTCGGCGATGAACTTGGCGTAGGTATCAGAGCGGGTCGACTCGTCCTTGACGAGCGACTTCGGCATTTCGAAACGACCTAAACGGATAGGCATATTTTGGATTTAGGAAGGAAGATTTGGGATTTAGGAAGTGACGACGCCACGAGACACGGGGCCAACTTCTTACTTCTTACTTTCTACTTCTCTTTATTGGAATTCACCGGGTTACCCCTGGCGCGATAGCGGCGAATCATGAGGACTCGCCACCCAGGGACCAACGGTGCGTCTTATTTCTTATTACGCGCGTGGGGCGGGAAAGAAAGACGGGTTCCCCCCACTTGTAAACCAAAATCTTTTACCCTGTGATCAGGCGGTGCGCGGCGCGCGGCGACGGCCCCGGAAAACGCCCGCGCCGACCACCAGTCCTGCTCCCATGAGAACAGCCGATCCCGGCTCGGGCGCACTGACGACGGTCGCAGGCGACCAAGTGATCAGGTCCTTCTGGGAGCCATTGTAAGCGAGGGTGGTCTGGAAAACGAACGATGGGGAAAACGGCTGGGAGGGCGTTAGATCGTAGTAATTCTCCTCTGGCGGGCCGAAGCCATGCCCGCCGTAGGGACCGAGATACTGCACGCTGTTGCTATCGACCATCAGGATGGTGGCGTTGATGTCAAGCAGGCTGAAAGTAACGCTGGAGGGGCCTCCGCCGGGGATATTCGTGAGCGTCACCGAGCCGTCGTAATAGATGCCGCCGGGCGCGTAATATCCGGGGGTGTAGATATTGCCGTCACCGTCCTCGACTGTGAAAATGCCGGAGCCCACGGTGCCATTGGCGCCCGTGCCGGTAATCTCCAGTTGCACGAGAGCCGCGCGGGCCGCACCGGAGATGAGGCAGAGGGCGAGAACGAGAGTGGTGAACCGGAATGTCTGGGGGATGGTCATGGGGTGGCCGCGGCGTGGTGGCTTGCTCCTGGTGGTGAATTCTCCAAGGCTCCGCAGGCTTTCGGGCAAAAGTGCCTCTGCGCCAAGCTCAAACTCCCCAAGCTGGGAGATGCGAACGGAAATTTCTCTCTATGCCACAGGCGGCGCAGTGCCCTAAGAACGAGCCCCGCCGCAAGGTAGTCGCAGCGTCCCCAAAAATCCTCCTGCATGAAATCTCCCCTCCCCGTCCTCGCTCTCCTCCTCGCCCTCACGTTCAGCGCCCACGCCGCCCCCACTCTCCGCGCCGGCGCCGCGGCGAGCGACATCACGCCAAAGGAGTTCCCGATCAACATGCCCGGCGGCTTCAGCGCCAACCCGGCCCAAAGCGCGCACGATCCCCTGCACGCCCGCGTCCTGGTGCTCGACGACGGCACGACGACCGTCGTCATGGGCGTGGTCGATAATCTCGGCGCCGGTCCCGACGTGCTCGATGAAGCCAAGGAGATCGCTTCGCAAAAAACCGGCATCCCGAAGGATCATATGCTCGTGAGCTCGACGCACAGCCACAGCGCCGCCGCACTCAGCAACCGCGCCGGTCCCGCGCCGGTGGTCGCCTATCACAAGGTCTTCGTCGATGGCCTCGCCGACGCCATCATCCGCGCCCACGCCGCGCTGCGTCCCGCAGCCGTCGGCGCTGCGGCCGATCCACTGCCCGACGAAGTCTTCAACCGCCGCTGGTTCCTCAAGCCCGGCAAGATGCCGCTCAATCCCTTCGGCAAAATGGATCAGGTGAAGATGAACCCCGGCACCAGCCCCGACGTCCTCGATCATCCCGCCGGCCCCACCGATCCCGATATCACCGTCATCTCCGTGCAGGACTTGAAGCGCAAACCCATCGCGCTCTTCGCCAACTACTGCCTGCACTACGTGGGCGGCATCCCGCCCGCGCAAATCTCCGCCGACTACTACGGCGAGTTCGCCCGCCTCATGCCGTCGCGCGTGCACGGCGATGAAAACTTCGTCGCCATGATGTCCAACGGCACCTCCGGTGATATCAATAACATCCCTTTCGGCATCACCCGCCCACCGCGCGAGCCCTTCGAGCAAATCCGCATCGTCGCCGGCAAAGCCGCCGACACCGCCTGGCGCGCGCAGCAAAAAATCGGGAAACACCAAAGCGACGTCCGCCTCGGCATGCTCCAGCGTGAGATCACGCTCAAGTATCGCCGCCCCTCCGCTGAAGACATCGCCGACGCCAAAGCCATCCTCGCCATCAAGGACCCAGCGGCGATCGAGAAACTCCCGCGCCTCGCCGTCGACTACGCCCGCCGCACCGTCGGCGCCGCCGAGCGCGCCGAGGACACCGTCACCGTCCAGCTCCAGGCCATCCGCATCGGCGACCTCGCCGTGTGCGGCATCCCGTTCGAGACCTTCGTCGAAACCGGTCTTGATCTCAAAAAGCGCAGCCCGTTTTCGCAAACCATGGTCATCGGCCTGGCCAACGGCCGCCACGGCTACCTCCCCACCCCCGAGCAACACAAACTCGGCGGCTACGAAACCTGGCTCGGCACGAACCTCGTGCAGGAAGACACGTCGGTGATCCTGACCAACAACTTGCTCGAGATGCTGGCGGAGTTGCGGAAGGAGTAGGGGCGCGCCAGCGACCCCCCAAGCCGTCATTCTGAGCTTGCGAAGAACCTCTGCTATCGCTCTGGCATCTTGCGCCGGGCGCCATCACCAGCGCTGCACCATCTTCTTGCCGTGCGGCTGAAGAAAGGCAGATTTCAGAGGTCCTTCGCAAGCTCAGGATGACGGCGTTTTTTTTGAGCCTGCCGCCTTGCCATCACCCCCACCGCAGCCGCTCCCCCCGGCTCAGCTCGACGCCATTCTGCGCCAGCCGCTGCTGCACCTCCGCGATGTGCTCCCGATCCCGCGTCTCCACGGTACACAGCACATGCACACGCGAAAGATCCGGCCCCGCAAACGTCCGGTTATGCACGATCTCCGTGACATTCGCCCCGGCCTCCGCGAGCACGCCGGAAAGATGCGCGAGCCCACCCGGCCGATCGCTGATCAGCGCATCGAAACGATAGATCCGTCCATCCGCCGCCAGCCCGCGCTCGATCACCCGGCTATGCGCCAGCGGATCGATGTTACCGCCCGTGAGCAGCAACACCACGCGCTTCCCGCGCAACTCCGGCAGCCCACCACCCAGCAACGCCGCCAATCCGGCGGCGCCCGCGCCTTCGATGATGCACTTCTCCAGCTCCGCCAGCCGCAACATCGCCAGCGCCAGCGCTTCCTCGCCCACCTGCACCATGCGCGAAACCAGCGGACGCGCGATAGCCAGCGTATGTTGCCCTGCCTCCGCAACAGCGAGCCCATCGGCCAGCGTAAATCGAGTCGCCACGCGCACCGGCGCTTCCGCCGCGAGCCCGGCGGCAAAGCACGCCGCATTCGCCGGCTCCACACCGATGATTTCCAAATCCGGCTTGAGCGCGCGGAGCACCGTCGCCATCCCCGCCAACAATCCGCCGCCACCCACCGGCACAAGGATCGCCTCCGCATCCGGCACTTGCTCGAGGATTTCAAACGCCAGCGTCCCCTGCCCCGCGATCACCTGCGGGTCATCAAACGGATGCACATAAGTCAGCGCGCGTTCCTCCGCCAGCCGCCCCGCTTCACAACGCGCTTCATCAAAAGTATCGCCATGCAACACCACCGTCGCGCCGAACTGCCGGCAGCGCGCCACCTTCACCAGCGGCGCAAACCGCGGCATCACCACCGTCACCGGCACGCCGAGCAACCGCCCATGCCACGCCAGTCCCAGCGCATGATTCCCCGCCGACGCCGCGATCACCCCCAGCCGTGCCTGCTCCGGCGAAAGCTGCGCCAGCGCATTGCGCGCCCCGCGTTCCTTGAAACTCCCGGTCCGCTGCAAATGCTCCTGCTTGCAGAAAACGCGCGCTCCCGTCAGCTCGCTCAACGCCGCCGACTCCCCACAAGGCGTCCGCGCCACCGACCCATTGATGCGCAAACGCGCCGCCACGATTTCGGACAGCGAGACGGCGGAAGGCGATTCGACGACGGTGGAGACAGGTGCGGTTTCAGCGAGGGTATTCATTGGGACATGTGGACAAACAAAAAGCCCTGAGCGGTAAACTCAGGGCTTCAGAGATTTGAGAGTTGCGGTGATTCAGCGCGCGTCTATCCCTGCCCCGAGTGGGACTCAATAATGATCGCGATGATCATAATGGAGGTGGCAGAGAAGTGACGCATGTGAGGCTGGTAGTTTCTCCACAAACGGCGGAATGTCAACCGGTCAAAGGCCGAACCACGCTGCCTCCCACTCCATGAGATCCCTTCGCGTCATTCTCTGCCTCCTCCTGGCGCTCCTCTCCGGCACCATCGCCGCCGATCTCCCGCCCGCGCTGCCGGAAGTCATTCCGCTTTGGCCGGGCAACCCACCACGTTTCGCGGAAGGCGCGCCGCCAGAAACGGTGGACAAGGATTTCCACATTCGGAACGTGAGCGCGCCGACGCTTAGCATCTACTCACCACCGGCAGAAACGCGCAACGGGATGGCGATCATCGTTTGCCCGGGCGGCGGTTACGGGGCTCTGGATTGGCAGACGCACGTGGTCTATGCCGCGCGGGTCTTCAACGCCAAAGGAGTGACCGTCATCGGCCTCAAATACCGGCTCCGCCCACCTAACGGAAAAACCAACGAAGACATCCAGGCCATCACCTTGCTCGACGCCCAACGCGCCCTGCGCTTGGTCCGACTGCGAGCCAGCGAATGGAACCTCGACCCCCATCGCATCGGCATCGCCGGTTATTCCGCCGGCGCCAATCTCTCCCTGAATCTCACCGCGCATTTCGACTCCGGCAACCCCGCCTCCGCCGACCCCATCGAGCGCCAAAGCTGCCGCCCCGATTTTTCCGTCGGCCTGGCCACCTGGCACTGGAGACAAAAAGAATCCCCCTTCCACTTCGGCAAAGACACCCCACCCGTCTTCCTCGTTCACGCCACCAACGACGGCCTCACCGGCGGCGCGCCCATCGAACTCCCCCGCGCCATCCAAGCCGACCTCAAACAGTTAGGCACCCCCGTCCACCTGGAAGTCTTCAACCAAGGCGGCCACGGCGTCGGCAACCTCATCCCCCAACGCGTCCAAAACGGCTTCCCTCCGGCCAAATGGCCGGACCTGCTCCTCCAGTGGCTCGACGCCAATCTTGCACCGACCGGCCAGCCTTGGAAACCGTGAAGTAATTCACGCCTCACTTCACGGTGTCATCCTGAGCGAAGTCGAAGGACCCCGTCGAACAACCAGCAGTATCGCTGGTCGAGCGACGGGGTTTGCCCCACAGTCCCATAGGCGTCTCGCTTCGCTCGGCTTTCGACTGCGTTACACTCCGCTCCCAAAGAACCTACCTGTAAGTGGTTGAAAATCAGCCGATGAAATTTTAATCAAGTTGGCCTAATTTTGCGCCTTTTTGGGACGAGGTTCATGCCCGATAAACAATCCCGCGAAGCGGCTTCCGGGTCTCAGAATGACACGCGAGGAGAGGGTTCACTATTAGACGGTCCCAATTCGACACCAGCCGAGCCCAAACCCAGCATCAGTGTGCGGCCCTTAGTAGATGCACCTGTCAGGCTCGCCAATCTTGCCGGCCTTACATTTGGGACATTGATCGCCGACATGCAGCGTTTCGACGATAGAGCCGGACTTGCCGCAAGTCACGCAAGAGAGATGACGAAGATCTTCCTCGAGAAAGAAGAGGAAAACTGCCGAATCCTTTGAGGCTCGATTCTGGCTGACCGTGAGAAAGGCGCCGGTGGCTTGGTATTCCTCGCGCTTCCGACGTTTCACATAAACGCCACGAAAGAGCTTCAGCCGCTCTCCGGGGATCGCCCCCCACCGCGAAACTCCCTCTCCGGCGAAATAGGCAGTCGCGCATTCCCGGCAAACGAGCGACTCGCCAGCCTGATGATGTGACCAGCCGCTCTGAAACTCGAAGTCACAAGATGAACAGGTAAAGATCTCACCGAACATAGTTGGTGAGTCCAACGATGTTCAGCGTCTCAACGATGACAAGAAAGAAGCGAATAGCCTTCGGCGCGCGCTCCAAGTTGAACTCGAGAGTGCCATTATAAGGACAGAGTCGAGAGGCGAATGGCGAGTTGTGGCTGGGTCTCTGTCCAACACTTTTTGATTGACATTTCACCCATCTCATGCGACGCTGTTTGCGGACGAGGAGGAGGAAGGGTTAGCGGTGGTTACGGCGGAATGATGGAGGAGAGACGTTGAAGGGCGAAACGCTATGACATGGACCAATTCATTGAACCTGAAACCGCGCAGGCGGGATGGCGAAACCATCCCCGTTCCGCTGGCCACGTACGAGATCTCGCGGGCGATTTACAGGGAACCGGCTAGTTCCGGCCAGTTCCGACCCATGAATTCAAAGTGCCAAGAGCCAAGTAACGGGAGCCAAGTGGCGTTATCCCGCAGGCGTGGGAGCAGAACAGAATCGCCTACTGGTTCCAGGCGCCGGTTTACAGAGAGCTCCGAGAAGTTCCGACTAGTTCCGACCCATGAATGCGGAAAGTGCCAAGAGCCAAGTGGCGTCATCCCGCAGACGGGGAGCGCACGGTTATCTACGGGTTCCCAACGTCCGTTTACAGAGACTTCCGAGAAGTTCCGACCAGTTCCGGCCTATGAATGACACGTCTGAAAACGGGATGAATTGGCAAACTGGCAGAGGCGGACTCCCCATTCGCGTTCATTCGTGTCCATTCGCGGTTCCTTCTTCCACTCGCTGGTTACGAGGTCTGACAGAGGAATTCAACCCTTCCACGCATCCCCGCCTACAAAGGCAATTCAAGCCGAATCAAGGTAAATCAAGCCAACTCAGGCCTCGGAATTTTTTGATGACCACCCCGCCTGACCTTCCCTTTCTTCAGTGTGATCGTCTCGAATCGTGGTCAATCGTGCCTAATCGTGCCTCCATTTTTACGCTGGTAGGGACGCCGCGCCGTCGGCGTCCTCGGAAAGACGGTGGATTCTTTCGCAATCACACGGACTTCACCACTGGTCGTGGTGCGAGGACGGCGCGGCGCGCCATCCCTACCGCACCATCGCCATTCCTTACCTCAATATTTCGTGAACACCGCCTACGCGATGGGGGCCTGGTCAGGGGCGGGGGCGGGTTCGGTCTTGGAGATGGCGGCTTTGGCGACGCGGGCGATGTAGTTCAGCGCGCAGAGGCCGGCGATGACGCCGACGCCGATGAGCACGTACTCGCCGGGATGGTGCGGGCGGGCGGTGCCGGTGGCGGCGGCCAGGCCCTCGTGGGCGCTCGCGCCGACCCAGACGAAGAAGCAATTCGCCGGGATGATGGCGAGGAAGGTGGCGATGGTGTAGGGCCGGAAACCGATGGCGGTGAGGCCGTAGCAGTAATTGGCCAGGCCGAAGGGCATGGGGCAGAGGCGCAGGAGGGCGATGATCTTCCCGCCTTCGCGGCCGATGGCGGCGTCGATGAGGCGGAACTTCTCGTGGTGCGCGAGGTAGCGGGTGACGGCGGTGCGCGCCACATAGCGGGCGATCAGGAAATTGACGATCGCACCGACGTTCGTGCCGATGGTGATGGCGAGCACGCCTTTCCAGAAACCGAAGATCGCGCCGGCGGCGACGGCGAAGACGGCGAGCGGAACGAAGGCCATCTGCAAGACGACGAGCGCGACCGCGAAGCCGAACACGCCGAGCCAGCCGAGTTGCTGGAGCGTGTCGTGCCACTGGTCGAGGCGGGAGAGCAAATCGTGAAGCAGTGCGGACATGGGGAGCGCGTTATTTGCCAGAAGTCGCGGACATTGCAATGCGAGGGACGCAAAATTCTTCTCCTTGGCCGGGTCACCCGCCTATGTTCGATCGCATGCTGAAGTTCCCCGCCCGCTGGTTGTCGCTGCTCGCCCTCATGTCGAGCCTGCACACCGCGCCCGCGAAAGCCCCGGCGAAAGCGACCCCAGCGCCCGCGAAAGCCACACCGGCTCCCGTGAAGGCCCCGTCCAAGGCTGCGCCGGCGCCGGTGAAGGCCGCGGTGAAACCGGAGGTGGTGGGATTCTGGCGGTTCGAGCGGGACGTGAAACCGGAAGGGCGGGGCGCGTCCTTCGGGCCAGCGAAGCGGCTCGGGGATGGCGTCTATTTTTTCAACCAGGATGTGCCCGGCCCGTTCATTTACGATCCGCTGCAAAAACTCTCGTATCCGAATAGCACGAGCCTGAGCTTTCAATCCGACGACCAGCACAACGACGCGCTGGAGGTGGCGATGAACGCGGCGAAGACCGGACTGGCGGGCCAGAGCGTGACGCTCGAGCTTTTCTGCAAGCCGAGCGGAGAGTGGGACGGCGCGCTGGCCATGAAATCGCGGCTGAACGACGCGGCGGCGGAATGGGGACTCGAGGCCCGTTATTCCGCAGAGCAGAAGCAGGATTTTCTGCATGGCTTTTTCACACCACCCGGCGGGGCGACGGAGCATTTCCGCGGCGGGCGTTACGGCACGAGCGCGCAGGTGCGCAGCGAGAGCCCGGACTGGCGGCACATGGCCTATGTCTACGACGCGGCGGCGAAGACGCTCTCCTGTTACATCGACTATTACCAGGCGAAGACCGTGGCGCTGCCCGGCGAGATGAAGTGGGACGCGGGCTCGCTCTACATCGGCGGCGGCCCGGGGAAATCGAGCTTCGGCGGCAAGATCGATGAGGTGCGGCTGACCAAGGGCGCGCTGCGGCCCTCGCAATTCCTGCGCGCGCGGCGCGATCCCGTAGCCGGGGTGAGCTTCGAGAGCGTGGAGACTCTGCTCCCACGCGATTGCGGCTACGTCGATTTAAAGGAGTGCTTCGGCGCGCTCGGCGATGGGAAGACGGATGACACCGGCGCATTTCGCGAGGCGTTTCGCGTGCTGTCGAACCAGCCCGCGCTCGATCACAACACGCTCTACATTCCACCGGGGACTTATCTCGTGACCGATATGCTGGCGAGCGGGCGTTCGCTGAGTGTGCTCGGCGCCGGGGCGGAGAAGACGGTGATCAAGCTGCGCGACAAGTGCACCGGATTTCTCCAGGCCGCCGATGCACGCGCCGTCTGGCAGGTGGACAGTGCCTCCGCGCCAGAATTCACCGGTGTCTGGACAGACAGCGCGGCGGGCATCTCCATCGGCCATCTCACGATCGACACCGGCAAGGGAAACATCGGCGCGAAGGGACTGGAAGTGCTCTCGAGCCTCCTGCAGCGGCTCGACGATTTGCAGATTCGCAGCGGCGATGGCGCGGGACTCGCCGGGCTCGAGCTGGCGCCGAAAACCGGCGGCGCGGGCCTGGTGAAGAATGTGCACATCAAGGGTTTTGACTATGGCGTGCTGGCGAGCGGGGCGGAATCGACGATGACACTCGAGCAGCTCACGCTCGAGGGGCAGCGCCTCGGCGGGATCAAGAATGCGGGTGCGATCCTCGCGATTCACCAGCTCACGAGTACGAGCGAGGCGACGGCCATCATGAGCATGGGCGGTGGTTCGATGGTGACCCTGCTCGATTCCACGCTGAAGGGCGGCAGCAAGGACCTGGCGGCGATCCACAGCGAAGGCGCGCTGTGCGCGTTGCGCGTGGAGACCGCGGGCTACCGGCCGGCCATCCGCAAGCGGGAGCTGGTGGAGGAAAAGACCATGGAGTGGAAGGAAACGACGATCGTCGGCCCGAAGATCGATGAATACATCGGCGATCAGGTCGTGGCGCGACGCGGCGCGCCGGCAACTCCGCTGAATCTCCCGATCGAAAATACGCCGGAAGTGCCCTGGGGCGACATCCACAAGGATTGGGTGAACGTGTTGAGGTTTGCGGACAAGAAGTCTGGCGATGATTGGGCGCCGGCCATCCAGGCGGCCATCGATTCCGGAGCGAAGACCGTCTATTTCCCGCCGGATACCTACGAGGTGCACGGGCCGGTGCATGTGCATGGAAAAATCGAGCGCCTTTTCGGAATGCACAGCCGCATCGCCCTCGGCGGCGATCCGGTCTCGGAAGAACCGGCGGTGATTTTCGACGAACCCGGAGCGAAGCGGGTCGTCGTGATCGAGTTCCTGGACATGGACGGGCTACGCCATGCTTCCCCCGCCACCCTGGTCCTCAAGAGCACCTGCCCGGGGCACTACGACAATGCGGAGAAATGCGGCAAGCTGTTCATGGAGGACGTCGAGGGGGCGGATTTTCTCTTCAGCCAGCCGCAATCGGTGTGGGTGCGCCAGTGGAACGGCGAGAAGCACGGGATCTTCAGCCATGGCGCCACGATCTGGTGCCTCGGGCTCAGCGGCGGCGGCGAGAGCGGCGTCCTTTCGAGCGAAGCCGGGGCCAGCACGGAGATCTTCGGGGCGTTGGTCCGCCCGGTCGGCGACATGGCGGGAGATCGGCCTTTCTTCACGAATACCAACTCCCGGTTCTCCGTGATCTATGGCACCAATGCCAGCGACCCTCCTCACACCCTGCAAATCGTCGACGTCCAGGGTGGCGACTCGAAGCCGCTCGGCCACACCAGCCTCCGGTGGGTCGGCAGCCGGGGACGAATGGATCTCTTCAGGAGCGATGCGGCGGCACCGCCGGCGGGCCACTAATCCCGGACAAACGCCAGGCGCAGGATCAATATCCAGTCGGCGAGACGCGTCTGGATGGGCCGATAGCTCACGCGGTGCGCGCGAATGGTCCGGGGGGCAAATTCCACCGTGCTATGCACATACATCATCAGAAGCGTGCACAGGACCGGGAAGCTTAGGATCATCAAGGCAGGTGATAAAGGCCAGTCAGCAATCATGACGCGCAGCATTAGCAGTTCGAATGCCTACCAGTGTAAGTCGCTTATTTTCAACGGGCGGGCATCCGCAGGAGGGTCGAAATCCGTTCCTTTAGCGCATGGAATTGTCCAAAAAGCACCACTGGCTGGCTTTGTTTGTCCTGATTTTCGCCACTTTCGGGCTCAGCGCGTTCGGAACATTGGCCGTGACGAGTTCCCTGTCCGTTTGGTACCCCTCGCTGGCCAAGCCCTCTTGGAATCCGCCCAGCGCGGTCTTTGGTCCCGTATGGACCGTGCTCTATTTGATGATGGCGGTCGCAGCATGGCTGGTCTGGCGCCGCGGCTCCGAGGCCGAGGTCGTTCCCGCCATGACGGCCTACTTTGGACAGTTGGTGTTGAACATTCTGTGGTCGTTGATCTTCTTCGGCCTGAAAGCTCCGGGCTGGGCAGTCTTCGACATCGTCGTCCTCTGGGTCGCCATCATCGTAGCCATCGCGCAATTTGGGAAAGTCTCGCGAATCGCAGCGTGGTTGCTCGTGCCCTACCTGGCGTGGGTCACCTTCGCCTCGCTGCTGAATATCACGATCTGGCGGATGAACGGTTAGCGCGGATCAGACGGAGCTTTAGCCACCCCGGCCTCCCAGAAGACAGACGGGGGAACAACGCAGAGACGCAGAGGCGCAGAGGAAAGGCAGAAAAAAGGACCACGGATGACACGGATTTTCAAAGCCACCCGCCATCCCATATCCATCCGCGTTATCCGTCCCATCCTTCGTCAAAATCTCCATCTCCCGTTTCATGTTTCCTCTCTCCCTCCGCGTTCTCTGCGCCTCCGCGTCTCCGCGTTTCAATCATCCAACCTTGCTCATTGATCGACCGAAAACGGCCCTAACGCCCCGCGCGAGCCAGGGCGGCCACACGGGAGTACTGGGCACGGAAATGGTCGGCCAGTTCCTTGGCCAATTGCACCTCGTGGATCTTGTCGCCGCTGAGCGCTTCCCGAATCCGCCCGTTGGCGGCCGCGTAGTCGATGACACTCACGTCCTCGAAGGTCTGCATGGCTTCCGCCGGGAATTGGGCGGCTTGCAGCGCGCTCCAGGCATCCTGCAATTCCTCGTGGGAGTCGATGCACATCACGCGGAAGATGAAGGCGGTCTGCCGGAAGAGCGGAGTTGTCCATTGGTCGTGATAGGCGAATGTCCGCGCGAGTTCATAGGGATTCACCTCGGGATCGGAGCGCAGCGGGCGATACTCCGGGGCGTACAATGCCGGCAGCACCGGCAGCCGACGAAGCGCGAAGTGCCTCGGCCCACCCGGCGCGCCGATCTTCCAGTTCCAGAGCTTCTGGCCTTCGGGCGACAGGACGAAAGCGATGAACTCCTTCGCCAGTTCCGGGTTCGGCGCACCGCGATACAGGCCGATGGGATCGACCCCATAGGACGTGCCGCCCTCCGCATTCACATATTGCAGCCGCGAAGTGCCGTCGGGCCGGCGCACCGCTTCGCTTTGGAAGCGCCCGAAGAAATCGATCGTCATGCCCGCCGCCGCCTCGCCCGTCTCGACATCGAGGGAGATCTTCGCGGAGGCGTCGGTGAAATAGCGGGCATTCGCGCCGATCTTCATGAGCAGACGCATCGCCCGCAACCAGCCGGTGCGCACCGCCGCCTGCTCCTCCGGCGGAGTCAGCGTCCGCCCCGCGATCTCCTCCAGGATTTGCTGCTGGATCAGCATTTCGAAGGTGCGATTGACCGAACTACTCTGCGTCGGGTTGGCCAGCGCGACGGTCCGAAAATAACGCGGCTCGGCGAGATCGGCCCAGCGCTTCGGCGGGTCCGCGATGCCCAACCGAGCCAGCACTTCGGTATTGTAACAGATCCCGAAGGACGAGATGACCGTGCCCACCCAGCGCCCCTGCGGATCCCAATAGGGTTCACCGCTGACCACCTTCGGAATCTGCCCCGGCTGGTCGCCGAATATCCCGGGATGCGCCTTGAGAAACCCGCAGTCCACGAGGTGGCCTTTGGACGAAGCCTGCTGGAAATCGTAAGCGCCGCCCCCGAAGAAAAGGTCGAGCTTGCAGCCGACGCTGGAATCCAGGAATGCCCGACGGGCCTGCTGCTCGGGTGTGTCCTTCGCGGGATCGGAGCCCAGGACGACCTTGCGATTGCTGAAGCTGCTCTCCACCAGCTTGCTCCAGGGGCGGTGCAACGTCCCCTCCCAGTAGTTCTGGAACGAGCCGAGGTATTCGGAATCGACGTAGCGCCCGATCTCGCTGGTGCCACCGGGGACCCGCCAATCGACGTGCACCCGCTGGCCGTGCTTCGCCAGATACGATTCCTCGAAAGCGCGACCGAACTCCGAGCGGATGGATTCGTTATGAGGCGTGATGATGACGACCGACCGCTCGCCTGGACCGGAGAGAGAGGTGCCCTTGGGCCGCAGCAGGATGGGCCCGAATAGCACGCACAAGAGCGCGACGAGCAGGGGCAACTGGCGGCTCATGCGGATCAGCGGGGCAAGACGACCACGTCCTCCGGCGACACGCTGGCGAAGATGTCGCGGTCGGAGCCGTGGTCGACGAAGCGCGGATTGAGTTCGTAAATCTTGAGCGTCCCGCCGGGCGCGGCGAACTGGTACTGGGCCATCTCCCCGAGGTACGTACAGTCCCGGATTCGACCGGCCACCCCGTTGCTCGCGGGGGCGGTCGTGGTGAGTCGCCAGCTCTCCGGGCGGATGGAAAGGAGACACTCCTCGCCGGCCTTCGGCACGGTTGCATTGGCCGGGAGCGTGGCGGCGAAGATCCCCAGTTCCGTATCGATTATTGGCTGGTTATTCACAGCCCTCACCTGACCTTCAATAAAATTCGTTTCTCCCATAAAATCAGATACAAAACGTGATACTGGAGCGCGATACACATCTACAGGATTTCCTATCTGACGCACCTGACCGTTCTCCAAGAGGGCCATCCGGTCCGCAATGGACAGGGCCTCCTTTTGGTCGTGCGTCACGTAAATCGCGGTCAATCCGGACTCCTTGCAGATGCGCCGAATCTCGGTGCGCATCTCCAGCCGGAGCTTCGCGTCGAGGTTCGAAAGCGGCTCGTCCAGCAACAGGCAGCGCGGGCGGATGACCAGTGCCCGCGCCAGCGCCACCCGCTGTTGCTGCCCCCCGGAAAGCTCGTGAACCCGGCGCGCGCCATACCCCTCCATCCTCACCGAAGCCAGCGCCTCCTCGACCCGCCGGGTGATCTCCGGCCGGGGCAGCTTCCGCTCCTCGAGCCCGAAGGCCACGTTCTGCGCCACCGTGAAATGCGGCCAGAGCGCGTAACTTTGGAACATCATGCCGGTATTGCGCAGATGGGGTGGCTGGTGAGTGACTTCTTCCTCCCCGAAGAGGATCCTCCCCTCCTCCGGCACCAGGAAGCCGGCAATGCTCCGCAGCAGGGTCGTCTTGCCGCATCCGCTGGGGCCGAGCAGGAAGAAGATTTCGCCGGGTTCGATCTTCAAGTCGACGCGGTCCAGCGCCACGGTATCACCGAAGCGCTTGGTCACGTGGTCGATGGTCAGCGAAATCATGCGGGCAGACGCGGGCCAGTAGGCGGCGATGAACGGGATTTGTCGAACGGAAATCAGCGCGGCAGGTTCCCAGCGATTCAACAGTACGTATTCGCTCTTTTCTTCCGGGCTATTTCCATCCATCCATTATTCATGCGCTCGTTTTTCCCCCAGCTCGCGGCGTGCAGTCTCTGGCTGGCCGTGCCTGGCTTTCTCGGCGCAGCCGCACCCACACCCAAACCGGCTGCGACGCCGACGTCCCCTTCGCCAGTCACCCCGACACCAGCGCCGGAGCAGTTTGTCGGCAAGCTCACCCTCGTGCGCTACGACATGCCGCTGGCCTTCTCCGATGGCTTCGCACCGACCCACCAGAATGCAAAGCATAAGGACGGCGAGGAAGAAGTGGCCTGGCCAGACTTCACGCTCAACGGCCGGCCCATTTTCCGCGGCAAGAGCGAGGAGCAGCTTCCCCTCAAGTTGCACGCGGGCGCCGAGGCCAAATCGCCATTTCAATTACCGAGCGACGATCTCGTGCAGCCCGGCAACCACTGGCTGCGCGCGCTCGAGTGGCGCAAGGGCCTGCGCCATATCTACACCGCCGACGGCACGGCGCGTACCGCGAACGCCGGCGCGACGATGACGGGCCGCTATGAGCTGTGGCTCTTTCCCATTTTCATTCAAGGCGAAGGCGGACCGGTGGTGAAAAATGTGGAGGTCAAAGTCGGTAGCGCCACGATTTACAAGCAGGCCGGGCCATGGCGTTCACTCACCCTGCTCCTGCCCCAGAACGAAGCGAACAAGCCCTACATCCTCATCGTCGATGGCCGTGCACCGGTGAATTTCCAGGCAGGATTGCAGAAGGTGAAGCCCGGCGACCCGCGCGAGGTGGTCATTCCCGTGAATCTCATGATCCCGGGCGACGGCCAGAAGATCTCCGTGCGCAACCTGGCGAAGCCGGAGGAATTTCCCCACGCGAAGGAATGGGCCGCCGATCTCGCCGTGCTCGGCAAGCCGCTGCCGCCGACCGTGCCCTTCGATCGCGGCACCGGCGTGCATCGCTATCTCGGCGCGGAGGTGACCGTTTCCCCGCTGACGCTTTATGCCGCGGCGCTGCCGCACGGGATGAGCGGCGGCTTCTTCAAAAAGGGGACCGATCCGGAAGCCTTCGCGAAGATGGTCGCGGCGGAAAACTACGACACCATTTTCGAGCCGGTCACCGCCTTTCCCACCCCGACCGATGCGGAGAGCTTCGAAAAGCGCGCGGCGGCACTGGCCCGCAGCAACGTCCGGCTCGGGCTGCAATACGACAACAATTGGTCGCGGCCCGCCTTCCAGCATCCCAATCTCGCCATCTTCGCCCACACCCTGCCGGACTGGCATGCGCCGCTCTATCGCAGCCTGTCGCTCGCCACCCAGCGCTTCGCGCGGTTGCCAAATTTCGCCGGCATCTGCATCGGCGCGAACAACGCGGGTTACGCCTCCGATCTCTGGTCGGCGCTGCCCATTCCCGACCGGCCCTGGGGCGAAGCCATGATCTCCTTCTTCGGCTCGCCGCAGCCCCGCGTGCCGCGCGCAGCGAGCCTGGGTCCGCCCGAACTACCCTTCGAGCAGCCGGTGAAGACGGAGGTCGAGTTCACCAAATACGTCGATCGCTACGAGACGTCGTTTCGGCAGTACGGCTACTTCGCGGAGGCGGTGCGGGAAGTCAGCCCGCGCTTCGTCTTCACGACGGGTTCGTTTGGCAGCGCGCCGAGCGCCGGGGCGCGCGGCGGCTGGCCTTGGGCGAGCATTCCCGGGCGACCGATGAGCGAAGGATTGCCTATCCAGCAGGCCTACGATGCCAATGAATTGCACGCGGCCAAGCCTTTGCATTGCGTGGCCCTGGCCGACCGGCTGCCCAGCTACTTTCCGAAGAAGCCCACCTGGGGGCTGCTCGACAATCACTACTTCCTCTACGGACGCGAGGCCTGGCAGCGGGCCTGTGCGCTGCTGCTCACGCGCGGTGTGCAAGGGGTAGGCACGAACTTCCTCCCGCATCCCGATGGCGAGGGCGCCCATCCCGAGACCGTGGCGGCGCAAGCCGAGATGAACGCGTGGATGCGCAAGTACGGCGGTGTCTATGCCCGCACCGAGCCGACGGCCACTATCGGCATCTTCTACGGCCATCTGCAAGCGGTGCAGGACCGCGTGCTTACCGGAGAAAATCCCAGCCAGGAAGACCTGCTGCGCGGCTCGCATGAAGGCAAGGTTGCCGAGGCGCTCTTCCTTTGCCACGCGGCCGGTTGGCCGGCGCGCGTCATCACCTACCAGGAATTGCTCCGCGGTCCGCTGCCTGCCTCGATGAAGGCCATCCTGCTCGTTGGTCTCGACCAGACGGACGCCACGTGGAGCTGGGGCGCGGGACTCGAGCCGACCTTGCAAAAGTTCCTCGATCGCGGCGGGCGCATCCTAGCCGATGAAGATTCAGTCTGTCCTGTGCCCTGCACGAAGACCGGGATGAAAGTCGCCGCCTATGTCGCGCAATCGAATCTCGATCCGACTCCCCTGCTCTTCGCTCGCAACGCGGAGAACATCTCGAAGCTCTGTTCCGCGATGCACGACGTGCCGGCGCCGCTCGCCACGGCCGAGAGCCAGACGGTATGGCCCATCCCCACGACCTGCGTCGACACGCAGTACGTGACGGTCGTCAATCAAGCCTCGGCCGACGGTGAGGAGGCGAAGGAGCGTCTGTTGCCTGCCGATCCCAAGGCCACGAAGCCCGAGTTGTGGAAGTTCAAGGGCAACGCGAGCCTTTACGTGAAACCGCAGACCGGTGTGCTGAAATGGAACACCGACCGACCGATCTACGACGTGCGGCTCGGGCGCAAATTGACCGCGGAGGAAGCGGCGAAAGTCGATCTCACCCAGGACGGCTTCCGCTGGTACGCCCTGCCCCCGGGCGAAGTCACCAAACCGGAGATCACCGTGGACAAAGGCGTCTCCGGCTTCTACGAGGCGCACGTCACCATGCCCGGCGAAAAGCACATGGGCGGCGTGCCCGTGCAACTCACCGTCACCGGCCCGGCCGATACGGCCACGGTCTATGCCATCACCGAGTCCACCACGCGCCTCCCGTTGCGGGACGCGGACGATGGCGACTATACCGTCACCGTCACGGAACTGCTGACCGGCCTCTCCAAAACCGCGAAGGTGAGCAACCACGTCACCGCGACGATCAACTCGCGCGCGCAGGTCCAGGTGCGGGAGCAGGCGATCGTCACCAAGTTTGCCACGCGCAAGAAAGTGCCGCTGACCATCGCCCTCACGCCCGCGCAGGAGAGCGACAAGACGCTCGGCGCGCAGGTGCAGGCGCTCAAGGCTTACTACCAAAAAAAGGGGCGCGTCGTATTGGTGGGTTCGGTGAAGCTGGGTGGCGTGGTGGAAAGTCTCCAGCCGCTCCGCTCACCGCATCGTTATCCGCAATGGAAGACCGCGACCACGGACCTCGTGCTCTTCGGCACGCCGTCGAACAATCTTCTCCTCCTCGACCAGGCCCGCGGCGAAATCCTCCCGCGCAACTTCGCCCCGCCGGGGCCCACGGAAGCGGCGCTGCTCTACACGCGCTCGCCCTTCGTCGGGGAATGCGATGCGCTGGATATCATTGCGACGGACAATGCGGGCATCACCGCGGCGGTGCAGAAGCTGGTCAGCACACCGTGAATTGAACCGCCGAGGCGCAGAGGCGCGGAGGTGAAGAGATTCGCCGGTGACATCTTCTTCTCCGTCACGCTCGCTGTCTCCTTGGTCCGCGCGGCATAGGCTGACGGCGAAGGCTCGTTCTCCCTCCGCGTCTCAGCGCCGCGGCGGTAAATTTGCATTCACCGTTCACTGCGTCAGCGCCTTGGCCTTTTCCAGCAGGCTCAGGAATTCCGTGCGATAACCACTGGCGTCCGGACCCAGGCCTTCGTGCGCCCATTCGGAGACGGACGCCCAGGTGGTCTGTCCGCGATAGTTGGAATCGCGCAGGAGCATGCCGTAGCCGGCCACGGCGGCGGCGAAGCGGAAGTCGGGCGAGCTCTTTTCCCAAGCAGTGCCGGCATCGGTGAGTGGGAACTCAAGAAGCTTGCTCTTGTCGCCATCGGGGGCCTTGTAGCGCAGCTTGAGGGTGAGCAATTCTTTGCGCACGGCAGCAGGCAGGCCAGGCGTTCCGGGGACAGATTTGGTGACCGTCACCTCGTTCTGGATAGACTTATCCGCGGCCACAGTCTGGCGAACGTCCTCCTCCTTTTTCGGACTGAGCACCGGCTTCTCCACCGGCACTGCCCTGGGCTGCGGCGCAGGTTGCCGTTCCCCCTCCGACCCCGCCGTTTCCGATTTTGGCTGTGCCGCGGCGCCGCCCGCCGCAGGCGTGGCTGGCAAAGGTGCTTCCGGCGTCGGGTTCGATGGCTTCTCCGCATCCTTAGGCGACGCGGGCTCGGGTGCCGGGGGCACATCCTTCGCGGGAGCCTCGCCCGGCAGCGGTTGATACTTCAACTTGTCCACCATCGCGAGTTGTGAGGTCTCCTGGCCGGCGGGGACGATTTCATAAAGCGCGGTGACCGTATGGCCCGCGCCGATTTCGCCGGCGTCCTTCTTGTCGTTATTGAAGTCTTCCTTCGCGAGCAGCCGCTTTTCGTAGCCGACGAGGCGATACGCGCCGACCTGGGCGGGGTTGAATTCCACCTGGATCTTCACGTCCTTGGCGATGGTCACGAGCGTGCTGCTGAGCTGCTCGACGAAGACCTTCTTCGCCTCGACCAGTGTGTCGATGTAGGCGTAGTTGCCATTGCCGCGATCGGCGAGTTTCACGAGCATGGAGTCGTTGAGATTGTCCATGCCGAAGCCCAGCGCGGTGAGGAAGACCCCGCTCTTCGCCTTCTGCGCGATCATCTCCAGCAGGCTGTCCTGGTTGGTGATGCCCACGTTCCAGTCGCCGTCGGTGGCGAGGATCACGCGGTTCGTGCCGCCCTTGATGAAGCTCCGCTCCGCGATCTGATAGGCGAGCTGGATGCCGCTGGCGCCATTGGTCGAGCCACCCGCCTCGAGCCGGCCGATGGCCTCGCGCATCTTCGCCCGGTCGTGCGTGGGTTCGAGCACGCAGCCGCTATTGCCCGCATAGACGACGATCGCCACCTGGTCCTGCTCGCGGAGCTGATCGATGAGCAGGCCGAGGCTCTGCTTCAAGAGCGGGAGCTTGATCGGCATCTTCATCGAGCCGGAGACATCGATGAGGAAGACGAGGTTGCTCGGCGGACGCTGGTCCTTCGGGATTTCGCGGCCTTTCAAGCCGATGCGCACCAGCCGATGCTCCGGCGCCCACGGGCACGCCGCCACTTCCATCGTCGCGGAGAAAGGCACATCACCTTTCGGCTGCGGGTAATCGTAGGTGAAGTAATTGAGCAGTTCCTCGATCCGAACCGCGCCGCCGGGCGGACGTTGGTTCTCATTCAACATCCGCCGCACGATGGCATAGCTCGCGGTGTCCACATCGATGCTGAAGGTGGAGAGCGGAGTTTCACGGACCGGGAGAAAGGCGTTCTCCGCAATTTTGTCGAAGGAAGAGCTGCCCGGCACCGTGGGAGTGAACGCGTAGCCGTCGGTCGCGTGCTCGAAATTCCCGGGAATGGGGGAGGGCGAGTTGAATCTGCGGATCGGGCGAGCCCAAGCCAATTCCGACTTGGCCGCATCTGCTCGCGTCTCGTTATAGGCAATCCCAAACTGCCCTGCCTCTTTGGCGACGGACAACGGCGCAGCGGCAGGAGCGGCAGGAGCCGGAGTTGCAGCGATTCCGGACTTCACACTGCCAATATTCAAGGTGGCGGCGGATTGGTTTGGAGCGACCTGCAGGGTGCCGCCCGAGATCGTCGTCGTACCGGCATAACCGTTCGTCCCAGCCAGCCTCAAAGTTCCCAGCGTCTCTGCTGGAAGGAGAGGAGGAACCTGCACCGCGTTGGCGTCCAGATCGCTTTTTGATTTATCCACCGACAGATCCCCGAGTTGCACGGATGGGGTATCGGTCGCCGTCGTCGTGATCGCCGCGATCGCCGTCGCCGGAGAAGGCGCTTTCGCTTCCGGGTCGGTGAAGGAGGGATCCGCGACGACCAACCCCACTTCCGGGAGATCCTTCCCCACCACGGCCGTTTTCAGCGACATGTTGCTGGGCACCTGGAGCGACTGATGGATCAGGGTGATGGAAATGCCCACGACCACACAGGCGGCCAGCGCCGCCAACACGTTCGCCCGGCGGCGGGGAAAGGGCACCACTTTCGACACCGGCTCCGGCGAACCGACGGCCTGGAGCACTGCAGCCCGTTGTTCTTCCTGGAGGGCGGCGGCAGTTTCGCCGGGCAACTCGGCGCGCAGGCGGGCGGCGAGGGCCTGCGTTTCCGCGGCCTCGGCGGCGGCGGTGGGGTCGCTGGCCAGCAGCGCTTCGATCTCGGCGCGTTCGGCGGGCGTAAGGTCTTCGAGTTCGCCCAAGGCGTGGGCAGTGAATTTCGGGTCGTCGGCGTTCATAGGACGGAGCGGGAAAGGTCAAAGTCTTCCGGCGCCTGCTCCCGGAGCAGTTCGCGGAGTTTCTTCAGGCCGGTGTGGAGGAGAAAGCCGACGTTGGTCACGCTGAGCTGCGTGACGTCGGCGATCTCGCGGTAGGA
>NZ_JBDUCX010000321.1:0-6464 GCF_040003245.1 Chthoniobacter sp. | reverse complement strand
CGAAAGCCTTCGCCGCCGACTGGCGCTTCGCCACCGACGAGGTGCTCACCGGTGAAAAGTGGTTCCCGGTCTTGACCTCCCGCGGCCCGATAGCGGCGCGCGGCATCGAGTGCGGGCCGGATGAAAACTTCGAGCGCCTGCGCTGGACGATCCACGGTGCCCTGGCCACCGCCCGCACCTCGGTGCGCATCCTCACGCCGTATTTTCTGCCCGACAGCGCGCTGCTCTCCGCACTGGGCGTGGCGGCGATGCGCGGCGTCGAGGTGGACATCATTCTCTCCGAGCGCAGCGACCTCCCACCCGTGAAGTGGGCCATGCACGCGCAGCTATGGCAGGTGCTCCAGCGCGGCTGCCGCGTGTGGTTCACGCCCGGCCCGTTCGACCATTCCAAGCTGCTGCTCGTCGATGGCGCGTGGTCGCTCTTCGGCTCGGCGAATTGGGACGCCCGCAGCCTGCGACTGAACTTCGAGTTCAACGTCGAGTGCTACAGCGCCGAACTCGGCGAGCGCCTCGAAGCCCTCGTGCAATCCAAGCGTGCCACCGCCCGCCGCGTGACCTTGCAAGAGATGAATGCCCGCCCGCTGCCGGTGAAACTGCGCGACGGTTTCGCGCGCCTGTTCGCGCCCTACTTGTGAAACGGACTACCTTCCGTTCCGTCTCCGGTCAGCTCCCCCGCAGAAAGCTTCGCAGCATCCAGAGCGTCTTCTGGTGGACCTGGATGCGCGCGATGACGAGATCCTGGGTTTCGTGGTCTCTGGCTTCCTCCGCAGCGTCGCGGAGACTTGCCGCGTGACGGACCAAGAGTTCGTGTCCTCCGGCCAGGTGCTCCACAAACCTCGGCGCGGACAGGGATTCCACACCGAGTTCCTCGATCTCGGAATAGGCCGCGAGTGTGGCGAGGCCGCCCGGCGCGTAGGCCCCGAGTGCCCGGACGCGCTCGGCGATCTCGTCCACGGCGGTGAACAATTCCTCGTATTGCGCCTGGAAGGCGGTGTGGAGCTGGAAAAAGTCGGGACCCTCGACGTTCCAATGGGCTAGATGGGTCTGGGCCATCAAGGCGTAGGAGTCTGCGAGCAGAGTCCCGAGTCCATCGACGACGGGATTGGCGGTTGGTATGGGCATGGTTTGTATGGGCATGGATGTTGTGGTTATAGTCATGATTTTTCCTCCTAGAGCGAGATCGAATTTGGCACCCGTTCCGGGTGCCGGTAGTCCGTGGCAATAGCGCCGAACTTCATGCGAATGCGGGCTCCCGGGTTTCTCCACTGGTGGAGGCCAACGCCGCCTCCGGCTGGAAATGCACATGGAGCACCTTCAAGCGGCGCACACCGTGAGGTGTCGGCTGTTCGAACACGTCGCCCAAGCGATAGCCGAGCATCCCAGTGCCGATTGGCGCCAGAACCGAAATCTTGTTTTCCGTGATGTCGGCTTCGTCCGGCAGGACGATGGTGAATTCCATGCCCTCGCCGGTATCGAGGTCCAGCAGTTCGGCGCGGCTGTTCATGGTGATGACGTCCGGCGGCACCGCGTCCGGCGCGACGATCCTCGCGCGTTTCAGTTCGCGTTCGAGCGCGTGCGCTTCGGCGCGTTCGCGATCGGACAAATTGCCCTCGGTGATCAGGTGGCTGAGTCTCTCGTGGTCAGGAGCGGTGATGATGATTTTGCGTTTTTTCATGGGAGTTTCTTTTCGAGTTAGTGGTGATTTTTCGTGGGTCGATGGGTCGGAAACGGCGCATCATTGGTGGATCAGCGTGCGCGATCTTTTCCGCAGCTCTCGGAGCACCGTGCGATCGGCGCTCGAAAGCGTCGTGACGACACGGTGCCCATTTCCTGTGCTGGAGCGGGCCGCAGGAGCATGCGGCTTCTGCACGCCAGGCGAGGGTGCGATGCGGCGGTGGACTTCCCGTCCGACTTCCGTGATCGCCATGCCGTGCCTCGTGATGCGGACGACACCTGCCACCTGCATGAGTCCCAGCACCGCGAGCATCGCGCTGGCCGGCAGTTCGTCGCTATCGCGACGCCATTGCTCGTCGAAGCGGAAGTCATCGACGAGCGCTCGGTAGCCCACCGGCTTATGCCTGGCGGCGAGGAGCCGGATGATCCTGGAGGCACCCTTCGAGTATCCGAAGAATCCGACCAGCAGATCCTTTAGCGTCAGCGGATCGCGCGTGGGCTGCGGTGTGGAGAATCCCGCCGCGCGGATACGCGCGAGGTCGCATCGGAAGAGGAAGCCTGCGCTAAACAGCAGTGCGAGGACAACGAGGACGATCGAACCGATAATGGAGATAAGAAGAAGCGCGGTGTTCATACGGATAAAGTTTGAGGATTGGACGAACTGGCAGACGTTTCCGACGTCGCCGACTTGTGCGAAACCGGGGACTCGCATTCGCAGCAATTGATCCCGTTCAAAATAGCAGCACGACGGGCACGCTCAGCCTCGCGAGACTTGGCCTTTTCGGCAATCTGCTCCATTTGTCCATGGATATGGCCTCGTCCGAGATAAAGCAGCGCCAGCGCGGCGAGCGTGAGAGGTATGGCAACTGCGAAATCGAATATGGAAGTCATGATGTGGATAGGTTGGGACCGTCAGCGTCGGGTGAACGAAACGATCCGGGTGGCAATGAGCGGACTTAACTGAATCTGTCCGCGTGAGGTGCGAGCGGCGGCTTAATGCCTGGCCTGCCTTCGACGCTTCCATTCTACCCTCCCACGAGGAATCGACTAAGACGCAGTTTGAATCAGACAGATAGCTTTTCCCTATGCGGAGAATTCTTCCGCTGCGGCAGCGTCCGGCGCACGATGTTACCTCCATGACGCAGAATCCACCGAACGCTCCGCACCTCGCCGATCCCATCCTGACCCACGCGCGCAAAGACTTTTCCGCGCTGGAATCCGGGATGAGCGTGGCGGAGGCGCTGGAGTCCATTCGCCAGCGTGGGGCCGGGGAAAAGATCGTCTATTTCTACATCGTGGACGCCGAGCAGCGATTGATCGGCGTGGTGCCGACGCGGCGCCTGCTCACGGCGTCGCTCGACCAGCGGTTGACGGACATCATGGTGTCGCGGGTGCTCGCGATTCCGCAGAAGGCGACCTTGATGGATGCGTGCGATCTGTTCGTCCTGCATCGCTTTCTCGCCTTCCCGGTGGTCGATGAAAAGCGCCGGATGGTCGGGGTGGTCGATGTGGATCTATTCACCCAGGAAATCTTCGAACTCGCCGAGCAGGAGCGGACGGATGAGGTCTTCGAGGCGATCGGCTTCCACGTTTCCCAAGTGCGCGAAGCATCGCCCTGGCGCGCGTTCCGGGTGCGCTTCCCGTGGCTGCTCGCCACGATCGGTAGCGGGACGGTTTGCGCGGTGCTGGCCGGTTCGTTCGAGCTAACGCTGGCAAGAACCCTGGCGCTCGCATTCTTCCTCACGCTCGTCCTCGGCTTGGGCGAGAGCGTCAGCATGCAATCCATGTCCACCACGATCCACACGCTGCGTTTCACGCCGCCGACGTGGCGCTGGTTCTTAAGAGCATTTCGGCGAGAGATCGGCACCGCGCTGCTGCTGGGGCTGGCGTGCGGCGCGACGGTGGCCTTGATCGCCTGGCTGTGGCGCGGCGCGATCATGCCGGCGGTAGTGATCGGCGGCGGCATCGTGCTTTCGCTGAGCACCGCGTGCGTGCTGGGCCTGAGCATCCCCGCCACATTGCACGCGCTCCGCCTTGACCCGAAAATCGCTGCCGGCCCCGTGACGCTCGCGATGACGGACATTTTCACCCTTCTGTTCTACTTCACACTCGCGGCGTGGCTGCTGTGAAAAAAAGCGTGCCGCTCCAAATCTCACCGCTCATCAAGCCATGTCTCAAGCCGCCAAAAACCTGAGTCCCTCAACGCCCATCGTCGTGCTACTCGGAGGCCCGGGATCGGGAAAGGGCACGCATGGACAGGCGCTGGCCGCGGCGCTCGACTATCAGCATCTCTCGTCGGGTGAACATTTCCGCGATCACATTCGCCGGCTCACGCCGCTCGGTCGCCGCGCCGCGGAATTCATCGAAGGCGGACAACTCGTCCCGGATGACGTGACGATCGACCTGGTGCGCGCGATGCTCGGCGGCTGTCCCGACGCCAGCGGTTTCGTTTTGGATGGCTATCCGCGTTCGCTGGCCCAAGCGGAAGCCTTGGAGCAAGTCGCGTCGGCGTTCGGTTGCGTCGTCACGCGGGCGCTTTACCTCGACGTGTCAGACGATGAAATTGTGCGGCGACTCTCGGGCCGACTGACTTGCCGGGGGTGCGGACGGACCTGCCACGAAACCTCGAAGCCGCCTGCCCGGCCGGGCGTGTGCGATGCCTGCGGCGGCGAGTTGTTTCGGCGGACCGATGACGAGCCCGCCACCATCCGGCAACGTATCGCCGTGTTTCATCGGATGATCGATCCGCTCCGTGATTTCTACCGCGCGACCGGCCGCCTCATGGAGGTCGCCGCGGAAGGCCCGGTGCAGGAGGTAAGCGCCCGCGTCATCGCAAAGGCGAAAAGTAGCGTCGCCCAATGAGCCTCGCTGACGAGAGGCTACTCGGTGACGATGTTGATCGGTTCTCCTGCAAGGAAGGCGCGGATATTTTCAATCGTCACCGGGTCGATCCATTCGACTGCTTCGCAGTCAGCAACAATCTGCGTTCACCGCCGCAACGTATCACAACCACTTCGCCTCGACGCAATTGCGTTCGCGAAATACCTCTGGCGACGTACGAAGCTGGCGGGTTGTTATTCAAAGCTCATGTCGCCCCCCCGCGTCTTCTTCCTTCTCTTCCTCGTCGTCGCAGCCTGCCCACCGGCCGCGCACGCGTGGGGACCGCATCCCGAGATCACGCAAGCCGCGGTGGACACCCTGGGCGCCGACGATGCGCTGGTCCGCCGTCTCGGAGCGGAGACCGCGAAGCTGCGCGAATACTGCTGGATGGCGGATTGGCGGCGGCAGTTGCGGCGCGAAACGCGCGGCTGGTTCTACACCGACGATTACCTGCTCTTTCCGCCGATGACGACGCACCGGGATCATCTGTGTCCCGACGTGAAGCAGACCTACGAACCGTTTTTCCGCCGCGCATTGCAAGCGCTGCGCACCGAGACACCCTGGAACGCAGCGCGGTGGATCGGCTCGATCATGCACTTCACGGAAGACACCGGCTCGCCGCCGCATGCGGCGGAGATTCGTGGGGACGTGCATAGCAAGATGGAGAATTGGGTGGACGCGAAGGCGATCACGCTCGCCGGCTATCGACCGCAACTGCTGGGGAAGACCGACGACGAAGCCGTTGCCGGTTTTTTGAAGCGGATGGATGGGTTGATCGAGTTTTCGAAAGTGCGCGCGGAGCGGGCGAAGCCGTTCGTCGTCAGCGGTGATCGCGCCGCCACGGAACCGATCGTACTCGAGAGCGCGCTGGAGACGAGCCGGGTTGTGGCCGATCTGCTCTTCACGCTCGGCACGCTCGCGGATCAAACGCCCGACGGTGGCGCCACGCTCCGCGGCACCGTCACTTCCGCCGCGCCGGCGGGACTCGAGGCGCTCGCGGCGAAGATCGTCCTGCCCGGCACGAACTTCTCCACGCTCGCCGATGCCGAGGGCTGCTACGAGTTTCGCAATCTTCCCTCCGGCAGCTACCTGGTCGCAGTGCTGCGTGCGGGCAGCGCCATCGCGCGCGCCGAGGTCGCACTTTCACCCGGTCAAATCCTGACCCACGACTTCGCTCTCACTGCCGACTCGGTGGCTGGAAACATGATCCGTAACAGTTCCTTCGCCGCACTCTGGCTGTCGCCCGCGCAGCCCGATGCCTGGTGTCCGGTCAAGTCGCGCACGGCCGGGCCGCATTGGGAAGGCGAGTTACTCCCGCTGCGTGCGGGCACGACTTATCGCTTGAAAGTCGCGTGGGAGAAAGCGGCCAAGGGACGGGTCGTCGTTCGCCTGCGCAAGAGCGCCGATATTTCCCAGTTCCCGACCGAGCTAAAGCCCCTCCAGCCCGGCGAAACTGAATTGGATTTTCCAGCGACCGGCGATACCGCGCTCGCGCAAGTGCTCATCTTCACCGAAGGCGCGCCATCCTCCGCCTGCCGTCACATCTCGCTCAGCCCGCTGCCATGAACTCCTCCACCAGTTTCATTTCCCGCCGCGCTTTCCTGCGCGATGGCGCGCTTTGTCTGGCAGGTCTAAATGCAACCACGCTCCTGGCTGCGCAAGCAGACGCGCAACCAGCCTGCCGCATCGGCCTCATCACCGATCTTCACTACGGGGACAAGCCAGCGGGCAATACCCGTTTCTATCGCGAGACTTTCGGCAAACTCGAAGAAGCCGTGGCGAAGCTGAATGCGGAACAGCTCGCGTTTGTCGTCGAGCTTGGCGACCTGATCGACAAGGCCGCATCGGTGGAGCAGGAAATCGAGTGGCTTAAGCAGATTGAGTCCGCCTTCGCGAAGACGGCCGCGCCG
>NZ_JBDUCX010000320.1:0-6511 GCF_040003245.1 Chthoniobacter sp. | reverse complement strand
CTTCCAGACGCGGATGAAGACCTGCTGGGCGATGTCCTCGGCATCGCTATCGTCCCCGAGCATCTTGGCCACGGTGCCGATGACGCGGTGCTGGTGCGCTTCGATGAGGTCGCGCAAGGCATCGGTGTCGCCCAGCTTGATGCGCGCCATCCAGACGAGGTCCTGGGCCGCAGCGTCGGACGACGAATCGGCCTGAGGGCTCGGGTCTGGGCTCATGAAATGGGGAAGCGGGCGGGCGTGGTGGGGTGATCCACGACGCGGCAACATGCAGGAAGGGTGTGCGGGAAGGCAAGCATAGGCGCGCGAGAGCAGGAGAACACTCCCCGACAATCACCATTTTTGGCGTTTAATATGCGGTTTTCGCAATGGAGCCAATGGAACCAACCGAGCCCATGGGGCCAATGGAGCCCACAGAGCCAATCCAGCCCTCTTCCTTGCCTCCCCGCTTGCGCTGGAAGCCTGCCGCACGTAACTACTTGGGAAACATCGCCATGTCCGCCAAGCTCCTCTCGCCCGCCCTGCGCCCGATTTACGACAAAGTCCTCGCCGGGAGCCGGGTGACGGATGACGAAGCCCTGGCGCTCTATGCCACGCACGACCTGAACGGCCTCGGGTGCATCGCCAATGTCCTGCGGGAGCGCAAGAACGGCAACGTCGCCACCTACATTCACAACCAGTACATCAACTACGCGAACCACTGCATCCTCTCGTGCCAGTTCTGCGCCTTCGGCGCGAAGAAGCGGGAAGCGCATGCGTTCGAGATGACGATCGAGGAGATCGTGGAAAAGGCGCGGGCAGGGCTGAAGCACGGGATCACCGAGATTCACATGGTGGGTGGGTTGCACCCAACCTTGAAGGGCGAGTGGTACCTGGAGCTCGTCCGCGCTCTGCGCGCGCTCGACCCGAATTTTTTCGTGAAAGCCTTCACCGCCGTCGAGATCCGCCATCTGGCCTTCCGCATCTTCAAGAAATCGATCCGGGAGACGCTCGAGATGCTGCGTGAGGCAGGGCTGTGCGCGCTCACCGGCGGTGGTGCGGAGATCTTTGATCAACCCATTCGCGATCAGATTTGCCGCGGCAAGGAGAACGCGGAGGAATGGTGGGAGGTACACCGCACGTGGCACCAGATGGGGATGCGCAGCACGGCGACGATGCTCTACGGGCACATCGAGACGATGGCGCAACGCGTGGATCACCTGCGGCGCTTGCGCACGTGGCAGGATGAGACCGGCGGGTTTACCGGGTTCGTGCCGTTTGCGTTTGAAGCGGCGGGAGCGCGGCCCGATTCGGTGCTCACGAAGATCCGCCACGCCACGGCGTTCGAGGAGCTAAAGAACCTGGCGATCTCGCGCATCTACCTCGATAACTTCGATCACATCACCGGCTACTGGGTGAGCCTGGGTCTGCCGCTCGCGCAGCAGGCGCTCAACTACGGGGTGGACGATCTGCACGGGACGATCATGGAGGAAAAGATTTTCCACATGGCTGGCGCGACTACTCCGCAGCAACAGAGCTGCGCCGCCCTCGAGAAAGCCATCCGCGAAGCGGGACGTGAGCCGATGCAGCGCGACACGTGGTACCGCCACATCCCATCGACCTGGCAAAAGCCCGGCGCCGCCCCGGAACTGGCCGTCGCGTGAGGTCGTATCCGGCGCTCGCAGGCCTGCGGATTGGCTGCGTCAAGTATCTCAATTCGAAGCCGCTCATCCAAGGTTACGATGGGCCGGTGGTTTTTGATCATCCTTCCGGACTCGCGCGCGATCTCGCGGCGGGACGGCTCGACGTGGCGCTCGTGCCGACGTTTGAGGCCCTGCGCTCGCCGCACTACACGCTGGCGGAAGGTGTGGGGATCGCCTGCGACGGGCCGGTTTACAGCGTGTTCCTCGCGCATCGCGGACCGCTGGCGCAACTGCGCAGCGTGGCGCTCGATCCGGCCTCGCTCACGTCGGTGCATCTGCTGCAGGTGCTGCTGCGGGAATATCATGGCGTGCGCCCGGAGTTGCTCGATTTAGCGGCATTCCCGGCCGAGACGGATGCCGCATTGATCATCGGCAACCAAGCCATCGACTTTCGCCAGCACGACCGGGACGGATATCAGATCCTCGATCTCGGCGAGGAGTGGAAGCGTTGCACCGGCCTGCCTTTCGTCTTTGCGCCATGGCTGTTGCGGCCCGATCTGCTACACGCCGCGGATGTCGCTGCGGACCTGCGCGCGCTGAAGACCTACGGTCTTGCGCATCTCGACGAGATCATCAGCGGCGAAGCGCGTGATCCGGATTTCACGCGACGTTACCTCATGCACCATATCCGCTTCGAGCTCGGCGAAGGGGAGAAAGCGGGCATCGAGAAGTTTCGCGAGCTGCTGGCAAAGCATGGCTTCATCGCGGAGGCGAAGACGCCGCTGCGTTACGCCTGAGGTGGCTTCTCTTCATCCACCGCGAGGAAACGTTGGTAGAGATACGACGCACCGATGAGGACAATGGCGACGATGATCAGGGCGCCGATGCGGTAGAGTTGGTCGAGGCTGGCGAGGTCGTGGAAGAAGAGCTTTACCAAGGTGATGGCGAGAAGGCCGATGCCCGCGTAGCGCACGCCGGCGACGCGGCGGTGCATGCCGATGAGCAAAAGCACGAGAGCGAAAAGCGACCACGCGATGGAGTAGGTCATGTCGCGGGCGAGGTTGCCCTCGAAGTCGAAGGTGAGGACGGTGCCGGTCGAGAAATAGTCGGCGATCTCGATGTTGAGCAGAAGGAAGAGGAGAATCGTGCCGAGGGAGAAAAGCGTCGGTGGGAGAGGAAGTTCACCGAGGCGATCGCGCGGGGGCGCAGTGAGCCATCCGGCGAGGAAAAAGCAGCCCGCGCCGAGGCCGTAGGTGTAGAGATACCAATTCCAAATCGGCAGGCCGCTGCGGGCGTGGTAGGCGAGCACGGCGGGATTGACGGCCAGTCGGGCGAAGGCGATGCACAGCAAGGCGAAGCCCACTTTGCGCAGACCCGGGTGCGGCAGTCGGTGAAAGAGCCAGAGCAACGCCGCACCTTCGAGCGCCCAGGAAAGGGTCAGCCATTCCTGTCGGAATTGAACCGGGAAAATCAGCGTGATGAAAAGGAGAGCAACACCGCCGAACCACGCCAGCACGGTTAGACGGGCGGTATTCTCGGGTAGCAGGCGCCGGCGCAGGTAGTCGCAGGCGGCCAGGGGTGGGATGGCCAGTGCAGCCGGAACCAGGCCGCCCGCAGCGTGCCAGAACTCCGGCCAGGTATTGCGGATCACGCCATGGATGAGCGGATAGTGCAGCACCGGGGCCAGGGCGGCGGTTGCCCATGGGGTGCTTTGCGCGGCCTTTCGCGATTGAAACAAAAACGGGAAGGCGAAGATCACGGCGGTGAAACCGAGGCACCAGGCCAGCGGCAGCCAGCCGTGCTGGCGCGGCACCATTTGCATGTGCCAGCAGTACTGGAGCAGCGTGGCGCAGATGAGCGCGACCGGCGGCAGTGCGACCGTCTGGCTCCAGCGGGCGAGGCCGAGGATGACGACGACGAGCAGCATGCCGACGCTGAAAATGGACGACGGATTCTCGGGATGCAGCCGCAGCACCGCCGAGATGAGCAGGGCGAACGGCACGGCGGCGGAGATGGCTGGGAGATGATCGAGGGCTTCGTTTTCGAACGAGGTCGAAGGTGACTCCGGGCCGGTCGCGCGGATGCGCTTTTGGAGAAAGACGCTGGCGCCGCAGAAGAGCGCGGCGAATCCGGCGATGACGGTGAGCAGGCCACTGAGTTGCGGATTTTCCACCGGCGTCTGGATGAGCCACAGGCCCGTGGCGATGAGCGTGAGCACGAGTGCCGCGACGAGCCCGAGCAGGGCGCGGGCGAGCGCGGCGAGGGCGATGGCCGCGAGGTCGGCCACGAGCACGGCGATCCAGAGCGAGGTGGAGGCGCCGATGTGCAAAGCCGGCCAGAGCATGAGGATGAGCCCGAGCGCGGGAAAGACCTGGACCCACTTGGGTGTGGTGGCGGAGGGTCGCAACCGATGCAGCACCAGCGGCAGGGCGGTGTGAAAGGCGGCGAAGACGAGGAAGAATCCCAGCGCCCAATTCAACAGTGCGTCGTTGAGATAGAGCACATTCCATAGGCTCAGGATGAGGAACGCAGCGGCGCCGCCGAAAAAGGGGCCGCCCTGGCGCGCCTTGTTGCGCAGCGGCCACGCGACCAGGCCCGCGTCGGCGGCGAGGAGGATCGAGAGACAAATCCACGGTCTTTGGCCGAGATCGGCAAAGGTGAGCAAATGACCCGCGAAGGCCAGCGCGGTGCCCGCGCTCACCCCCGATGCGGCGGTCGTCCACACTTCGCCGTCGGCCTCGCGATTGCAGAGCCAGAAGGGCAGAAGGAACAGCGCCTCGAAGCCGAGGAAAATGACGGCGCCGGTGCCGACCTTGGCCGGTGCGAAGTAGGCGGCGACCCACGCCAGTTGCATGAGCGCGGTCGCCACCGCCCCGAGCGTGACAAGATACCGCCAGCGCTGGCGCAACGCCACGGCGATCAAGCCGACATCGAGCGCGGCGAGATAGGTGAAGAGGCCGACGGGATTGTCCTGCCCGGTGGAGAGGAGCAGGGGTGTGAGAAAGCCGCCGAGCAGGCCGAGCACGGCGACGACCTGGGCATTCAGTCGGATGGCGAGGAGGAAGGCCGCGGTGGTGATCGCCGCCATGATGACGAACGCGGGAACCATGCCGAGAAAGTGGTAAAAGGCGTACGCCCCGAAGGTCACACCATAGAGCGTCACGATACCGGTGGCGCAGAGGGTCTGCGCGGTGACGGCGAATTTCGGGCGCGGCATGCGCAGGCCGCCAACGATGAGGCCCAGCCCGGTGATCGCGCCGATGGCCACGCGCATCTGCGGGGTGATCAGGTTGCGCTCGAACGAGTATTTGACGAAAAAAACAATTCCAAGAAATAGCGCCAGTCCGCCCACCCAGGCGAAGAGCTTTACGCCCATGAATGCTTCCAGTGTCAACTCTGGTAGTAGCGATTTTTCTTTCTCCTTGGGTTGCGCGCCGGGAGCGTCGGCGTCTCGGAAGGAGGGCAGCGGTGGAATCGCGCTTTCTGCGGGGAGGGGACGGCGCTCCATCAGCGGTGGCAGGACAGGTGCAGGGGGTGTGCGGACGACGGGTGTCGTGGACGGCAAGGGCGGGGGGACGATGCCTGGGGTCAGTGGATGAGCCGGTGGGATGGGCGCTTCCTTTTCCGGCGATGAGGCGGGGGACTTCGGAGCCGGCTGGCGGAGAAGTTCCGCCTCCACCTGGCGCAGACGCTTGCGGAGTTCCGTCACGTGGGACTGCAGGTCGTTGAGGAGCAGATAGAGTCGCCCGACGACGAAAAGTAGGACGACAAAGGCGAGGAGGAGGAATTCAGTCACGAGAATGGCGGGGCCGCGGGCGAAAGTTAAACAGGTGCGCAGGAAAGACAAGCGGCGGAGGGCGCCCTCGATTCGCTCTTTCCATCAGATATGGCTTCGCGCATTCTCGCCGACCCAATGCCCGACGTTGTTACCTTCGGCGAGATCATGCTTCGCCTCACCGCCCCTGGCCATCTGCGCCTGGCCCAGACGCCCAATTTCGAAATCACGTTCGGTGGGGCGGAAGCCAATGTGGCGGTGATGCTGGCGCAACTGGGCGGCAGCGCGGGCTTCGTCACGCGCCTGCCGGCGAATGACCTGGCGCAACGGGCCATCAATGAACTGCGCGGCCTCGGGGTGGATACGACTTTCATCGCCCGCGGGGGAGATCGCGTGGGCGTTTATTTTCTCGAACACGGGGCGAGCCAGCGGCCCGGGAAAATCATTTACGATCGCGCCCACAGCGCGATCGCGGAAGCGCCGCCGGAAGCGTTCGATTGGAACCAAATCTTCGCCGGCGCGAAGTGGTTTCATTGGTCGGGCATCACACCGGCACTCTCTCCGGCCGCTACGAAAGTGACGAAGGAAGCGATCGCGGCCGCACGCCGCCTGGGACTCGCGGTGAGTTTCGATCTTAATTACCGCGCCAAGCTGTGGCGCGATCCGGCGACGGCCGGGGCCACGCTTTCGCCGCTGATGAAGGGCGTGCATCTTTGCGTGACGAGCATCGAGGAGGCGCAGATGGTCTTCGGCATCGACGTCCCGGGAGAAGGCGGACCGCGCGGCACCGAGACCGCCCGGCGGCTTTGCGAACGATTTGGATTTGAAACCGTGGCCCTGACCCAGCGGCACGGCGCCACGGCGGACGCGACGAGCTGGGGTGCGATGCTCTACCACGAAGGCCAGGCCTTCTTCTCCACCCGTCATGAAATCTCGATCGTCGATCGCGTCGGTGCGGGCGACAGTTTTACCGGCGCATTGATCTTTGCCTTGCTGCGCGGAGATCCGCCGCAGCGCGCCGTCGATTTCGCGGTGGCAGCGAGCACGCTCAAGCACACCATTCCCGGGGATTACAACTTGGTGAGCCTTGCCGAAGTCGAGGCGCTGGCTGGTGGGG
>NZ_JBDUCX010000319.1:0-6569 GCF_040003245.1 Chthoniobacter sp. | reverse complement strand
CAAAATATATTTTGCGAAAACCGCTCATATGGCTCATATTACCCTTGCCATGAACGAATCCTCTACTGTCGCGACCCGCCTCAAACGCCTCATCGACGAGGCCCGATCCCAAAAAGAAGTCGCCCGTCTCGCCCATGTTTCCGACGGCACCCTTATCAATTGGGGACGCGGCCTCGGCCTGCGCGAAAGCAAGATGCGCGACGTAGCCCGCCGCCTCGGCGTCTCCGTGGAATGGTTCCGAGACGGCCTCGGCGACGAAGAAGCCGAGATCGCCTCCTTCCGCACCCGGCTCGCGGAGGGGGTCGGTGGCCCCCGGGGCGCGCTGCAAAGGGCGCGCGAAGCCGCCGGGCTGACCCTCGGTGCGCTCTCCAAGCGCACCGGTTATCCGGTCTGGATCCTCTCGCAACTCGAGAGCGGTGGAATTCGCGCCAGCGAAAAGCTGATCGACACGTTGTGCCGCGCGCTCCCCGACTTGAACAAGGAAGAGCTCATCATCGGCTCCGACCACCCGTTCATCATCGATGTCACCGGTGTCCACGGCACCCACGGGGCCTCTGTGAAACTCGCGCTGCCCACCGGCGTGAAAGGAAGATACGTGCCACTGCTCTCCTCCGCGGAGGCCGGAATCTGCGACGCCGGCCATTCCGATGGCGGCTACGAGTATTCAGGAATCTTCGCGCTCAATGTCGATGACCGGAGCGCCTTCGCCATCAAGGTCTCCGGCAATTCCATGGAGCCGAACTTGCGCGATGGCGACATGGTCATTTGCTCCCCCGCGCAGGAGGTCAACAACGGCGACGCCGCCGTGGTCCGCACGCACAGCGACAATGTCCACATCAAGTATTGGCAACGGCGCGGGGAGCGCGTGCTCCTCGAGAGCGCCAATCCGGCCTACCCCCCGATCGAAGTGCCCTACGAGGAGATCGCCGGCGCGTGGCCCATCGTGCAGACGATCACCGCCGGCAAAGTGCGCCGGCAGTAGCAATAGGATCGTGGCAACGGTCTCGCGACGCCGGGAGATAAAGCTGACGCGAAGGAGACAGTCCGCTTTCCGCCGGAGGAATAGCGTTTTTTGCGGTCCCAAAAGACGATTTTCCGCAATGGAGCCAATGGAGCCATGCACTTTTTTTCCGAAGTCATGCTTACATCGCGGGCATGGAAACCACCACTCACTCAGCCACCCGCCAAGAGGGCGAACCTCCGTTCGCGTCTCGCCGGCTTCGCCCGCACTGCCCTGGGCGCTGCGGCGCAGCGAAAACCTCGTCCATCTTCCATTGTCCATCGACCATTGCCAGCGCCTCCCGCGCTGTCGACGATCATCCGCCCACAGATGCGTGAACGTTGGCTGCTCCCGCAGCTCAGCGCGATCACGCCGACGTATATTGAGATGACGTTGCGCGGGGCCCTGGCCGGCGCGCACATCCCGCAGTGGGAGCTCTTCAACCTCATGGAAGACACCTGGCCGCGGCTGCGCAAGAATGTGCTCGAGCTGAAGATGGCGGTGCGCAGTCGCCGCGCCGTCCTCGAAGCCTATCGAGATGAGGACGAAGAGAAATCACCCACCGCCACCGAACGCATGAAGCTGGTCAGCGCCGCGCTGCGCCAGATGCAGCCGGACCCGACGGCGGATGAGGGCGCGTTCGACGATCTGGTGGGCGACATCCTCGATGCGTGGTTCAAGGGCGTGAGTGTGCTGGAGCTCGACTGGCACGTGGCGCAGACGCGCGCCCTCGGCCGCTTCGTCGCCCCGCGCGCCGCCCGCTGGGCCAGCCCGGTGCAGTACGTGTGGGACGGGGATTTGCGCCTGGGCCTGGCGGACGATACGCAGCAGACGCTCACCCCCTTCCCAGCCGACCGGTTCATCATCGCCCAGTGCAAGACCAAGAGTGGCTCGGTGCTCGGTGGCGCGCTCTTGCGCCCGCTGGTCTGGTGGTGGTGCGCGGCCAATTTCTCCGCCGACTGGCTGCTCAACCTCGCCCAAATCTTCGGCCTCCCGGTGCGCTGGGCCACCTACGATCCCACCGCACCGCAGGCCACCGTGGACCAAATCTCCACCATGTTACAAAACATGGGCAGCGCGAGCTGGGGCGCCTTCCCCAACGGCACCACGCTGGAAGTCAAAGCCGAGGGCCAGAAGAGCGGCAGCGAGACCCCGCAGGGCGACCTGCTCGACCGCGCCGACAAGCAGTGCGACCTGCTGGTGCTGGGGCAAACGCTGACGACAGATACGGGCGGGATGGGACAAGGAGGAGGCAGCCACGCCCTGGGCCGTGTGCACGCCGACGTGCGCTCGGGTATCATCGATGCGGCGGCGAAATTTGCGGCCGGAGTGATCGAGAAACAGCTCATCCCTTCCATCCTCCGCCTCAACTACGGAGACACCGACGAAGCGCCCACCCTCGCCTTCCACGAACGCGGCGAAGACGATCTCACCGCGCGCGCCCACTGGATCTCCACTCTCACCGCCGCGGGCGCCGGCCACATCATCCCACTGGATTGGCTCGGCAAGACCTTCGGCATTCCCAAACCGGAAGCCGGGGAGATGACGCTCGGGGACGCGAAGCAACAAGCCCAAACGAACAAGGCGACACTCGCCGCACGCATCTCGCACGAAGGCGGAACCGAAGACGCGGCGCTCGAGGGCGGAATAAAGTGGAACCCCCAGTTGCACCCCAAGGGCAAGGCGGGTCTGTTTGTATTCACCAACGGCGGAAAAACCAATTTAGGAGGAGAAGGGCATGAGGGTTTCCGTCCTGATTTCGGTGCCGGCGGGACGACGGGAAAGCCTTCTCCAAAGCCAAAATCGGGATCGTCATCCCCTAACAACTATGCAAAAATCAGACCCTCCGATGAAAAAGAAAATCCCGTCCGATCCCGAAGCGTTAAAGGCTCGCTTGAATCAGCCCTCCATGACATTCGAGGAGATGCTCCAGCAAGTCCGGGACACGATGAATTACACGCCGAAAGACAAGCCCGAGTCGCGCGAGAAGAAAATCAACTCCGCGCCTGGGCCGAAGCCCACGGAAAGCTAAAAGGCCGGCTTCCAGCCGAGCACGCCAGAGGCGGTGAACACACGGTCGAGCTCGTCCCGCATAGGGGAATTGTTGTCAAGGGCACCCGACCGGATGCGCACCACGGGTATGGCATCGCATATGGCAGCTTTTCGCAGGGAGCAACCCCGTTCGAGTATCTCGACCGCCTCCATATCCATAATCGCGTCTTCGATGACCGGGTAAAGTTGGAACGGATAGTCCGGCACGGGCACAAACTGTCCATTGTTACGTCGCAACCCTTTGTCAAGGGTGTGCCCACAGTGCCGACGGAGATCGATGGCTATATGGCGACCAAGGGTTTCGAGAGGCTGGGAGTCGGGATGTACTACCATGCGGACGAGGGATTACTTGTCCACGACATGGTGGAGAGAAACGTAATCAAGGACGCCCATGGCATCATCCATCCCATTGACCCGGCCATTCAGCGTGTAAGCCCCGACTTCGTCCATTTCCTCAAGCACCACTGGATCCCGTTGCACCACAGGGCTCTCCAAGGAAAAGAGGTCACTGACGGTCGAGCCATCTTGGCCGCCGCCTTCCATGCCTATCGAAACGCGCTGGTATGAGTCTGTTGGCACTGAAATCGCGGGAAAACCAATTTCGGCGGAGAAGGGCACGAGGGATTCGGCCGTGATTTCGGTGCCGGCGGAACCCCCGGAAAACCTTCTCCCAAACCAAATTCGGGATCGCCATTCCCGCACAACAATGCAAAGATAACACCCAGCGATGAAAATAAAAATCGTCAGCGCCGAAGAGCAGCTCAAGGCTCGCTTGAATCAGCCCTACATGACGTTGGAGGAGTGTCTGCAGCAAGCCCGGGACATGAACAGTCCCACGCCGCGCGAATTGCCCGAGTCGTCCTCGAAAAGGAAAAACCCCGCGCCAGGACCCGAGCCCACGGAAGGCTAAAGGGCTAGCTTCCGGTCGAACAGGCGGGAACAGAAAAGCCGGATATTGAAGCAGTACGAAATGGGTGCGCAGTCTGGGGTTTGGAATGGCCCGGGGGGCCAAGCCCTGATCACTAATATCGGCGGTATGGTCACCGCGGCGGCCACGGCGGGGCCGGGAGCGCGCCCCCTTTAACGCCGATGCCGGTAAAATCGCAGGAGCCTGGCGATCGGGCAAATGATCGCCTCCGCCGGAAAAATGGGCAGTTTTTTGGGTCTCCGGTGAAATTTTCCGCAATGGAGCCAATAGAGCCAATGGAGCAATGCACTTTTTTTTCGAAGTCATGCTTTAATCACGTGCATGGAGACACCACTATCTCAATCATCTGCCGCGAGGGCGGTTCCGAGGTTAGCCGAGCCGGTCAGTAGGGCGGGGACAGCGGGAGCGGCGGGGCCGGAAGCAGTTAGTCAGTCTGGCGGCGGCGTAGGGGTCACGGCCCGGTCCCATCCCGATGACACGCTGCCAAAATCGCAAGAGTTCGCGAATCGCGTAGCGATCCATTGCCCCACCGCACGCGGGAAAGCATGACCGGCCGTAATGAACCGCACTGATCTTTTTCCAACCCTAACTCAATACATAACTATGACAGTCCAAACGCAAACACTCATTCCTGCAATTCACCAGGGCGCGATGCTCTGCCGCGCCGCATACCAGGCGCCGGCGACGGCCACGGCGGAGGTGATGTACATGCCCGCGGGCTTGCAGGCGATCACGCCCAGCCAGGGCGGGCGGAGGGTACAGGTGCAGGTGCGGGTGGATCGCGCGGGGGCGGCGGCGCTGGAAACGCAACGGGCGAAGTTGGAGGCACGGGGGAAGCGGGCCTACTTCGACTTCAACCATGAGGACGGGGAGGCGAGCTTTTGGCCCGAGGAGTTTTTTTGGGTCGGCGATGGCGACGGGAAAAGGGTGGACGGAAAATGGGAAACGGAAAATGGAAGAGCGGCGGGGATTTATGCGCGGGGGGAATGGAGCGACCTGGGGCAGCAGGCGATCGCGGGGAAACGTTACCGGCAATTTTCGCCCGTCTTCTACGTGGACGATGTAGGGGCGAGGCCGGCGCGGATCGTCGCGAGAGAGGCAACAGCTCGAATCAAGCGAGAGAGTTCAACTGGCTTTGCGAATGGCGCGAGCCTGGTCCGGCAGCCCTCCTCGAGCGCGCCGCAGGATCTGGCTGACATTCGCGGCGCTGCGCATTTTCAGCCGGTCGGCGATCCAGCCCAGTGAAACCGTCGTCTGCTCCCATACAACTCGCGCGATCTGCACCTTGCGAGCATCACTGCCGGGCAGCCCTACCAGGTTCTCGCCCGTGAGCCCCGTTTCCGCCAGCCCCACGCGAACCAATTCTTCAGCGGTCTTTTCCCCATGGGCTTTCGCCACCGGCCCGCTCCGATACGTTCGATTGCGTGCTCCCCGCGACATCACCTGCGCCGCCAAGGCCAGCATCTTTTCCGCAAAGGCCTGGCTGCCCCAATACCAGCCCTGCCGTAGATCGCTCCGCCGCCGGTCACCCTCCGGTGCCGGCACCCCGCATTTCCGGACCGCTTCGGTCCGCGCTCGCTCGTCGAGATGCGCCACAAAACGGCGCCGCCCCGCGGCATCGTCGGGCAAGTCGTAGGCCCCCAATCCTTCTTCGCAGACCAGCCACGCCGGGCGCTGGCGCGCGGGCAGCGCGTATCCCCCGGCCACACTGCTCCACGGATAATCCCGCACGCTTCCCCCTCGTTGCAAGTCGATCAGCCCCGCGCGCACCGGATTCAAGTGAATGTAGTCGAGCAAGGTGCAGTAATACTCGCCCCGCCGCCCTTCGGTCACCACCGCCTTGTAACGATCGCCAAAGAGCCGTCCCCATGCCCGATGCCGGGTATTGAACCGTCGGGTATATGCATTTTGCAACCATTGCATGCCGGCCACCAGATTGGGCTCCGGTGTCTCGATCAGGCAGTGGTAATGATTATTCATCAGCACCCAGGCATGGACCCGCCAACCGGTTCGCTCACAGGCCTCACCCAAAGTCCGTAAAAAGAACCGCCGATCGAGATCATCGGCAAAGATCCGCTCCCGGCGATTCCCCCGCGCCATCACATGATAAAACGCACCGGGATATTCGAGGCGGATGCTGCGCGGCATGGGCGCAATTCAGCTCAACCAACCCTTCCTGTCAATATTTGTTGACTGACCCCTATTCCCGGGTATTGAACCGGCGGGTATAGGTGTTTTGCAGCCACTGCATGCCGGCCACCAGATTCGGCTCCGGCGTCTCGATCAAGCAATGGTAGTGGTTCCCCATCAGCACCCAGGCGTGAACCCGCCAGCCCGTTCGTTCGCAGGCCTCGCCCAGAGCTTTCAGAAAGAACCGCCGGTCGACGTCATCGGTAAAGATGCGTTCCCGCCGATTCCCGCGCGCCATCACATGATAAAACGCTTCAGGATATTCGAGACGGATGCTGCGCGGCATCGAACCATTTCAGCCGAAACAGGCGGTCCTGTCAAGATTTGTTGACTGACCCCTATTCCCCAGGCGTGAACCCGCCAGCCCGTTCGTTCGCAGGCCTCGCCCAGAGCTTTCAG
>NZ_JBDUCX010000105.1:0-22225 GCF_040003245.1 Chthoniobacter sp. | reverse complement strand
CTGCCGCATCGGCGCCTACGCGCTCACCGGCGGCTGCTCGAAAATCGTCCAGGACGTGCCGCCCTTCATGATCGCCGACGGCAACCCGGCCAAAGTGCGCAGCTACAACAAGGTGGCGCTCGAACGGCACGGCTTTTCCGAGGAAACGCATCGCGCCATCAAGGAAGCCTACCGCCTCATCTACCGCTCTGCGCTCAATCTGCAGCAAGCCGTGGAACAGATCCGCAGCGACCTCCCCGAGACACCGGAAGTCGCGCAGTTGGTGGCCTTCGTCACCAGCAGCCCGCGCGGGATCATCAAGTAAGCCGCCTGCCTTCCGCAGGGGGTAGAGCGATTGCCGGAAATTGCTGCCGGATAACAAGGCCGCGCCAAATGAAACCGACGGAATATTTAACCGCGGACTGGATGCTCGGCGACAGGTCCATGGTGCAATGGGGACAACCGCAAAGGACGCAGAGGTGCGCAGAGACCGAATCAAATTTCATCCCTCTGCGGCCCTCTCCCATCTCTCCGCGCCTCTGCGGTAAAATCCCAACGCCTTGACCTCGCCAAGCTGTGGGCGGACAATCCATCCGAAACCAAAGGAGGATCAAGATCGTGAAAGAACCCGACAATCTTCGCTATACTAAGTTAGCCCTGAACAACGGGTGCTCGATCCCGGCGCTCGGTTTCGGAACGCTCATTCCCGACCCCGTCGCCACCCGAACTGCGACCAAGGCCGCGCTCGAGGCAGGATTTCGCCTGCTCGACACCGCGGAACGTTACCGGACGGAGAAAGAGGTCGGCGAAGCGATGGCGGAGGTGTTCAAGGCGGGGCAGATCCAGCGGGAGGAGGTGTTCGTCGCCACGAAACTCTGGAACACCAACCATCGTCCGGAGCGCGTCAAACCGGCCTTCGAGGCGAGCCTCCGGAAACTCCAACTCGACTACCTCGATCTCTATCTCATCCACACCCCTTTCGCCTTCCAACCGGGAGACGAGCAGGACCCGCGGGACGCGGACGGCAAGGTGATCTATGACCAGGGAGTGACGCTGCAAGACACCTGGGGAGCGCTCGAACAGTTGGTGCGCGAGGGCAAGTGCAAAGCCATTGGCTTATCCGACGTCGGCCTGGCCAAGGTGCAGGAGATCGTTACCACCGCGACCATCCAGCCCGCGGTGGTGCACGTCGAATCCCATCCGTATCTCCCGGAATGGGAGCTTTTGGACTATTGCCGCAAGAACGGCATCGTCTTCCAATCTTTCGCCGCGCTCGGTCATAGCAGCGAGCCCAACCTGCTGGCCGATCCTGTCATCACCGCAATCGCCCAGCGGGTCGGCAAAACTCCCGCCCAAGTCGCGCTCGCTTGGGCGATCCAACGCGGGACCGCGCTCCTGACGACCAGCAAGACTCCAAGTCGGATCGCGGAAAACTTCGATATCTCCACCCTGCCGGAAGACGCCCTGCGGGAGATCAGCGAACGAATCCAGACGCAGATCCGGTTCAATGCGGTGGTAGAGACCGGCGTGCCCGGCTTCATTCCCCGAAAAAAGTAAGTCGCGTAATTGGGCGGCCGGTCAGTTCCAGACCGGGACCTTCCTGCTCACGAGGCAAGCGTCGGGGTGAAAGCTGACCGCGCGCAACCTTCTTGTTGCGAATCCCTTGCATGGGTCGAAAACGTATAGACATCCTGATACCACAAGGTCCATTTACGACTGAACTGTTGCGGCAGCAAAATCCCCACGTCAGCGCCTTTGTCATTCAGAGAAATTTGGAGCATTGGATGGCCAACGGCGCGGTGCGCCGAACCGCTCCCGAGCCGCAGGCCGGAAAAAGGAAAGTCTTCTACGTTTATGAAGCTGCGAAACCTCGCTCGTCACGCCAGACGACGGGGCCACTCCGTCATTCCTGAAGATTCAGGACGAAATCAAACTGAGAGCGAGCGGATCCTGCAGAAAAACTGAGATCCTGAACGACGCGACCCAGCGAACTCGTCAGACCGCTCATTTTTCTACTCCACATGCAGCACGCTACTTCGCGGTAAACGCTTCAGACCGCCTTTGTCCCAAGACACGCCTCGCGTTGTGGCGTCGGTGAAGGTGATTTGCGCCTCTTCATCGCGGGCCACAAAATCCAGGGCGCCCTTGACCGACAGAAATTGCTTTGACCAGCGTCCCTCCCGGCTGCGCAACTCGCACCGCACGGGCGAGAAGATGCGAATTTGAAAACGGTGGGGAACGCTCACCGGAAGGGTTCGCATTTTCCCCCGCTTTCGGTTGTGCGGCATACTTTTGTCCTCGTTTAACGCCTCAGATACTGTCCACGCGTCGGTTGATCTCGCCTGCCCCATTTCTCGGTCTTCGTACAAACGCTGGCTCGGGAAGGCCATTCCCTCTATTTCATTACTATGATGCATCGTCGGCATTTTTTCGGAACTCTGGCCGGATTGGCTTGCGCCAGTTTGCGGACAGCGCGGGCTCAAGACCGAGCCGCGGCGGTGGCCGCGGAACGGGCGCAGGCCGAGATCTGGCGGCGTTTCATCGATCGTCGATTCGATACGCTGTTGCACTATGCCGGGACCAATGGAGAGGTGTTCTTGCCGACGGCGGAAGAGTGTGCGGCGTGCGTGCCCAACGGCATGAGTTGGTCTACGCCCATCGAGGATGGACCACTCTTTGGCGGGCTCTATCTCCACGGGTTGTGCCGACGCTGGCAGGTGCGGCGGGATGAGGAGGCGGCGGGGAAAGCGCGGCGCATCGCCGCGGGATTGATGAAGCTGTCGGAACTGGGCGCGACGGAGGGCTTCATCGGGCGCGGCGTGGCGGCGGATGGCAGCGGGCACTACCCGGCGAGTTCAGAGGACCAGATGTTTCCGTGGGTCTACGGATTGTGCCGGTATTTGGGCACTGAGCTTCCGTCCGCGGACGAACGGAAGCGGGTGGTGACAAAGATCGTGGCCACTGTGGAAGCGGTGGAAAAAAATCGCTGGCGGGTCCCGTGTGATCCCGCCGGCTTCGGGGAACGCGGCGACCTTACCCGCGCCACCGTGCACGATGCGGTGCGATTGCTGTTTCTACTGCGGACGATGCATGCGCTGACTGGGGAAGATCGCTGGCTTCGCGAATTCCGCGCCCGCCTCGAAGAGCGTGTGGGCAAGGGGAATCGCACGCGTTTGGAAGTCATCGAGGACGGGCTGGATTTGGGGCCGTCCGATAAGAAAGACACCTTCATTTGGACGAATGCGATGTCCCAGGCGGCGCTGCGCGTCCTGGTGGATGAAGTCGAAGACGATGGCGTGCGGGCGAAATTGCGCCGCGGGTTGGTGGCGGGAGCGCGGAGCGCCGCGCCGCATTTGGTGCGTGCTCATCGCTGGGACAATGCCTCGACGTTGCGCTTCGACGTGGACTGGCGATTTCTGAAGGCCTCGTGGAAGCCGCAACAAAGCTGTGCTGAAGCGATCGCCCTGGCCCGGGAGCAACTGTCGCTGTGGGCGGCCCACAATCCCCGCAGTCCCTATGAAGACGATACCGTCCGGGAACCGCTTTTTGCAGCGTGGATCGTGCTACTGTCGGGTGATGCCGGGTTACGTGCAGAGTACGGGCCGGAGATCGAGGCGATGCTCCAGCGCTATGATTGGAGCCACCTTTATACGGCCACTTTTTTTGTCGCGGTGAACGTCTTCTACGAAGGGCTCTGAGCACTTCTCGAATTCGGTCGGACCCGCCCAGCCGTCGCCTTTAGCGGGGTTGGTCGGTCAGTGTTTGAATTGGCCAGTCAACCGAATCTCCGAAATCGCCGCGGTAATTTTTTCATTAGCGCTCTTCCCAGCCGTCGCCGCCTCGATGGCTTGTTCGATTCGATGCTTGGCCTCGACCTTGTGCTCGCGCGTAGCCGCATTGTTGGCCCGGAAGTGACCCACGCCGGTCTTAGGATTGTACTTCTCCAACTGTTGCAAGGCCTTTTGCAGAAGCGGGACGGGCTCGGTCGATTTTGCCGCCTCGTGCAGGGTATCGATGACCTCATCGACCGAGTCCGTCGCGAAAAGCGAGGGAGTAGCCAGTGCCGCGACGATGCCGACAACGGTGCAGAGAGAACGAATGGATTGCTTCATGAATTAGGGCAGGGTGGATTGAACTGTATTGTTGAGGTAAAACAACCTCGGTGCAAGCTCCGAGGCATTGGAATTGTATGGCGTGTATCCTCTCACTCAATTGCGGGAAATTACGCGTTCATCAGTGGTAACAGCAGAGCCTCCGCGTTTTAGGACAAACTTTTTGCGTGTTCGCTATTTTGAGTGTTTTCCGGGGTCAACTCTTCAACCCTTGATAGATGACGCTTTGCCTATGCCCGTGGTTCCCTCTTCCTCTTCGTGCTTTTGTGCCTTGGTGGTAAATATCCTGGAAACGGCCGCCTGCTGCCCCCGGTTTCTTCTCGCCGCAGAACTGCTTTTGTCTTATCCGACCTCGCATCCTGTCTCGTGCGCTTCCTCCCCGTTCTCAGCCTCCTCGTCGCCAGTGCCGCGCTCGCTTTCGACGGCACGCCGGTCCGCATCCAGCCTCACGGGCCGGCGGGACCGTATGCGGTGGCCCAGTGGAAGATCGATTGGCCAGGCTGTGAGTGGGAAGACGGGGTGGCGGCCGGCCGCGTCTCGCTCGTGTCGCGGGGCGAGTCGAACGTCTTCCGCGTGGCCTATGCCCCCGGGCAGATCGGGCCGGACAAAGGCGGCGTCGGCTGGCGTTTTCCCGTCGGCCGCTGCGAAGCGGCGGAGCTGGCCTACACCGTGCGCTTCAGCAAGGACTTCGACTGGGTGAAAGGCGGCAAGCTGCCCGGTCTCTGCGGCGGCCCGGAGAATGTGAGCGGGGGCAAACCCGCCAATGGAGCCAATGGATTTTCCGCGCGGCTCATGTGGCGGGCCGATGGCCGGGGCGAGGCCTATGTCTATCATAAGAATCAGCGGACCAACTATGGCGACAGCTTTCCCTTCCCGGCCGAGTTCCGTTTTCCCACCGACACGGATATCCATCTGCGCCTGCGCGTGCGGATGAATGCCCCCGCTTCCCGCAATGGCACCCTGCAGGTTTGGGTCGCGACCGGCCATCCGGCGAGCGAACAACTGGTGGTCAATCGCACCGACCTCGAATGGCGCACCACCGACACCTTCGGCGTCGACGGGCTCTATTTCGATACCTTCCACGGGGGCGGCGATTCCAGTTGGGCCCCCACCCGCCCGTGCTGGGCGGAGTTCGGCCAGATCACCGTGACCAGGCAGCCATAGGCCCAGTTTTGGTCGATAGATGGAAGGGCCGATCACTTGATCGCTTGCGCCACGGCCCCCTTCAGGACGTCGATCTCTCGCTGCTGAAACTGGAGCATCTTCTCGCGGCCTTGGGCGGCGTAGGCTTTGGCTTTGGCGGGGTTTTTGGCGATGTCGAGGACGGTGGGGACGATGCGGGCGACTTCCTCTTCGATGTCGAGGTCGAAGAGCCAGTCGTTGAGGCCGATGTCGCGCCACATATAGCCCTTGATGGTTTGATCCTTGAACCGGCAGACAACGGCGGGGATGCCGCTGGCGATGCACATGATGGGGCTGTGCATTTCATTGCCGAAGAGTCCGGCACTGCGGACATAGGTGCTGAGGGCTTCATCCGTGAGCCAATAAGAATCTTTCCAGACGCACTTCTTCTTCGTCTCCTCGGGAAGCTTGTCGTAGATCATCTCCTTGCCGAGGCTGATCTGGGTCTGGTCCTCGTGACAAATGAGGACCTTCAGATCGGTCTGGCTGGTGACGGCGATGATGGCCTCGCGCAGGGGCGCATGATCATGCTCCTTCATCTCGTCATTCCGCTTGGCCTTCACGGGATCGACCGGACGGGCTTTCTGGATGATCCAGTGCGGGGTCATGCGATAGCGTGGGATACAGCAGAGGAACTTGCCCTCCTCCAGGCCGTTCGCGTGCATAAAGGCCAAAGCGGCTTTATCATTACGCAGGGTGACGACACCGAAGGCGCTGTCCGGTCCGTATTCCATGATCGGGCAGTTCACGCCATTCTCCCTGGCCGCGGCGAGGCCGACGGAATCGCGGAAGAAGACGAACTGGGCATGATTGAGGTTATCGACGTCCTCAGGGCTGCCGCCGAGAAAGGAGATGCCGAAGACCCCATAGGGCTTGCCGGGGGCTTCCTTTCTCCAGCGGGAGACAGCGGAGGAGCCGCCAAAGCCGGAGGAGGAACCGGATACGAGGAAATCACATTCCTGAATGGCAGCCGTAATCTTCTCCGGGGTATCGAGGACGATGACCTTCGGGAAGCGCCTGGCCAGGAGGGCATCCGCGCCATCTTTCAGGGTGCCGGGCCAGAGGCGAAATTCGGCGTCGATCTTGTGTTTCTCCATCAACTCGAAGAAGCCCAGGTAATGCGCGATGTCGCCGATGTTGATGCTCTGCCAGGCATTGCGCAGGACGATGCGTGGCCTGCGACCTTCCGCGGCGACGGCCGGAAGTGCGGCGAGGGTCAGGGCGAGGGTGGATAGAAAGTGGCGACGGTTCATGAGGAGGAAGGGAGGCTGGACTGGGGAAACGATAGTGAATTCGCGAAGACAGATGCTGTCACTTCAAATACCCCTCGTGAATTCGCGCCCGTAGTGGAGGCAAGAGCCGCGAGCCATTCTTTCACCTCTCGTTCCCAAAGTGAGCGAAGCGCGGCGCCTCGAACTCACGATCAAATGCCCCCGCTTCCCGCAATGGCACCCTGCAGGTCTGGGTCGCGACCGGCCATCCGGCGCGCGAACAACTGGTGGTCGATCGCACCGACCTGGAATGGCGCACCACCGACACCTTCGGCATCGACGGGCTCTATTTCGATACTTTTCACGGAAGCGGCGATTCCACTTGGGCGCCGATCCGTCCGTATTGGGTAGAGTTCGGCCCGATCACCGTGACCAAGCAGCCCTAGGGGAACACGGAAAGAGGGAATGCAGAAGCGGTCACCCGCAGGAAAGGGAGCCGGGGTCCGTCAACCAATTGTGACAGATGCGCAATCTTGTAGCCGGTCTGCCTCTGGACCGGGGCCTTCCTGTCATAATTTGTTGACTGACCCCCATCCCCCATCCCCCATCTCCCCCGCTCCGACCTCCCCGAGACGCCCGAGGTCGCCCAGTTGGTCGCTTTCGTGACCAGCAGCCCCCGCCGGATCATCAAGTAACCCACCCACCTCCTGCGGGGGATAAGAGCGGCTGCCGGATAGCAGGCCCGGAGGGCCGGTCCGAGAGTAGCCGGTAGAGCCTGCCCTGAGCTTGTCGAATGGGTCAGCCACCGGAACTGATTTACCACGAGCATCTGCCCCGAGGCAGCGGAATTCCACCGCCGCGTGCTCCTTCTCCATAGTGGAAAGCTCAATATCGATCACGCTCCCATGTCACCCACTTGGGACAGCGAAGAGGCAGAGAATCCGACAATTCGAACAGGCAATAGATGGGCCGTGATGAGCAAGCAGCACGTAGTCGATTCATGACGCCGCGCGTACTTTGAGGGAAACAAACAGAGCGATCTCCGAGAATCCGCTTTCTGCGGGCAGTCACCGGTTTTTACCCGTAGCGGCGTTAGTCAAATCGATACTGATGTAAAACTATGAATCCGACCCATCTCCATCTCATGCTGAATCACATTCCAGTCCTCGGCACGGCCTTCGGGTTGGGACTCCTTCTCTTCGGCATTTGGCGAAAGAGCGACGAAATCAAGAAGACGGCACTGGGCGTTTTCGCTCTTGTCGCGTTGCTGGCTGCGCCCGCCTACCTGACCGGCGAACCGGCGGAAGACGTGGTCAAAGCGCTGCCAGGCGTTCTCAAGCCAGTTATCGAACAGTATGAGGAAGCGGCAACGGTCGCGTTTGTCGGTGTCATCGTTTTGGGTGTCGCCGCGCTGGCTGGCTTGTTCCTGTTCCGTTCCGGCAGAGTGATACCCCCTTGGTTTGCCTCGCTGATACTCGCCGCGTCGTTGATCGTTGGCGGCCTGATGACTTGGACAGCCAATATGGGTGGTCAAATCCGGCATACGGAGATCCGATCTGACGCCAATCCACCTGCCAATACGGGGGCCAAAAATCACGGGCAGTGAGAACTCACGCGAAAACCTCTCCGCGAATGCCCCAAGAGCCTCATCCTAATTTCGTGAGCACCTCTCCGGCACTTTCACCTACTGAGGCACGGGACGCGAACCTGGAGCCAAAACTCGGTGATGAACTGCCGCGCAGCCGTTCTTGGTATTCGCCGTCCCGCCTGTGGCATCGCAAAACCATCGTCATCGCGGCACTCTCCATCGCCGCCATCATTTCGCATCTGCTACTCCGCTTTGGCTTCCGCTCCGTCCCGAGCGTTTATCACGCCCCCTTGTTGGCCACCCTCATCGTTGGCGGGCTACCGTTGCTTTACGATCTGCTGCGGAAGCTCCTGAGGCGGGAATTTGGTTCCGATCTGCTCGGGGGCATTTCCATCGTTACCTCCATCGTGTTGGATGAATATCTCGCTGGCTCGATCATCGTGTTGATGCTCTCCGGAGGGGAAGCATTGGAAAACTACGCGTTGCGCAGCGCCTCCTCTGTACTTGCCGCGCTGGCCAAACGAATGCCCTCGATCGCCCACCGGGTACGAGGGACAGAAATGGTGGACGTGGCCCTGGCGGAAATTGCCGTGGGTGACACTCTAGTGATCCATCCTCATGAGATCTGCCCGGCGGACGGTGTGGTCATCGATGGCCACGGAGTGATGGATGAATCCTATCTCACGGGGGAGCCGTTCCAGACGACAAAGACCTCCGGTTCGAAGGTGATCTCCGGCGCGGTCAACGGAGATTCCGCTTTGACCATCCGCACGACCCAACTCGCCGCCGATTCGCGCTATGCGAAGATCATGGAAGTCATGCGCGAATCGGAGAGCAAACGACCACAGTTGCAGCGACTCGGCGATCAACTGGGCGCCATCTACACTCCTGTGGCCTTGGCGGTGGCAGTTGCAGCCTGGATGATGAGCGGTGAATCGATGCGGTTTCTGGCGGTTCTCGTCATTGCCACACCCTGCCCATTGCTCCTTGCCATCCCCATCGCCGTCATCGGATCGATTTCTCTCTGCGCGCGGCGCGCGATCATTGTAAAAAGCCCGGTCGTGCTGGAGCAGATTGCCGGATGCCGCACCGCGATTTTCGACAAAACTGGAACGCTGACTTATGGCGAACCGACGTTGACAGAGCAGATCGTCGCGCCTGGCTTCGAACAAAATGAAGTCCTAACCCTGGTGGCCAGCCTGGAGCGCTATTCGAAGCATCCGTTGTCGCGTGCCATCCTCGCGGCGGCAAAGGCCGCTGGAATTAAGCTACCCGAGGCCACCGAAGTCGGCGAGCAGCCGGGGCAGGGCCTCCGCGGAATCGTCTCCGGTCGTCAATTGCAGATTACGAGCCGCAACAAATTGATCGCGCAAAAGACGGCTGGCGCCGATCAACTCCCGGCGGTCGCCGGAGGGCTCGAATGCGTCGTCGTCATTGACCAGCGCTACGCCGGGGTCTTGCGCTTTCGCGATGCGCCCCGCGCCGAGAGCCGTTCCTTCATCAAACACCTCGGCCCCAAACATCAATTTCAGCGCGTGATGATTCTGTCTGGAGATCGCGAATCAGAAGTGCGCTACCTCGCCGAGCAGGTGGGCATCACCGAGATCCACTCACAGAAAAGCCCGGAAGAGAAGCTCGCCATTGTCCGCCAGGAAACCGCTCTCGCCAAAACCCTCTACGTCGGTGACGGCATCAATGACGCTCCGGCCATGATGGCCTCCACGGTTGGTATGGCGATTGGACAGAATAGCGATGTTACGGCGGAAGCGGCGGGGGTCGTGGTCATGGATAACTCCCTGGAGAAAGTCGACGAGTTCATGCACATCAGCCGTCGCATGCGAATCATCGCCCTGCAAAGTGCGGTCGGCGGCATGGCGCTCAGCGTGATCGGCATGATCTTCGCCGCCACAGGTCACCTCAATCCGGTGGGCGGCGCCATCACCCAGGAAATCATCGATGTTCTGGCTGTGCTGAACGCCTTGCGGGCCGCCTTGCCGCCAAAAGTGATTCACGACCTCTGATAGCTCGCGCCAGAACCCTTCCTGGGAACATGTCCACATTTCGGACCTCCGCGTGTTGGTGAACGAAGCCTCGCTCATGGCAGAAAGCGCCCTCGTGACCATCTCAAAACGCCTGAAGCATCTCACCGCCAGATGCCGGCTGTTCCTGCGCCAGCCGAGGGTGCGTTTTGCGCGCAAGCTCGTGGTGGCGGTGGTGGGTGGCAGCGTCGTGTTGGTGGGCGTTGTCATGATCATCCTGCCAGGCCCGGCAATTCTGGTCATTCCGCTCGGGCTGGCGATTCTGGCGACGGAGTTTCTGTGGGCGAGGCGCTGGTTGATACGAGCGCGGGCGCTGCTTCCGGGCACAGACAAACCAGCGCCGCCTGCCCCGGTGGCCGATAGAGCGTGGCATCAATTGCCGACTGCGGAAATCGCTCAGTTCCTGCGCGTGAATCTGTCCGCCGGACTATCCGCGCGGGATGCCGCACAACGTCTCTTTGTTGATGGCCCAAACGAACTAAAGGAAGGCGAACGCATCAGCCCTCTACGGATTCTCCTCGGCCAGTTCAAGAGCCTCATCATCTGGATCCTCATCGCCGCCGGTATCGTCTCCAGCGTGCTGGGCGAAGCGGTGGATGCCATCGCCATTCTTGTCATCGTCGTTCTCAACGCCGCCATCGGCTTCTATCAAGAGTACAACGCGGAAAAGTCCATCGCGGCGCTCAAAACGATGACCGCGCCCCAAGCCAAGGTCTGGCGCGACGGGCACCTCGCTTTGATTCCTGCCTTGGAAATCGTCACGGGAGATCTTCTCGCCTTGGAGGCAGGTGATCTGGTTGCGGCCGACGCTCGGCTTTTGGAGGCGGCTTCCCTCAAGTGCGTTGAATCCGCGCTCACCGGCGAATCGGAGGTCGTGACGAAACAGCCGGCGACTTTGGGGCAAGGCGACATCTCGCTTGGCGATCGCGGGAACATGGTTTTCATGGGCACAAGCGTTGCGGCAGGTACGGGGCTGGCCGTCGTCGTCGCCACGGGGATGAAGACGGAACTGGGCCACATTGCGAAGCTGATGGATGACGGGGACGCGAAGCAAGGCACACCGCTTCAGCGGAAGCTCGACTCGTTTGGGCGGATTCTCGTCTGGGCAGCGCTGGGTATCGTCGCGCTGTTGTTTGGGCTGGGGATGCTGCGCGGAACAAAGCCCTTCGAGCTGTTCATGACCTCGATCAGCCTCGCCGTGGCCGCTGTGCCGGAAGGGCTGCCTGCCGTGGTCACGGTGGCGCTTTCGCTTGGCGTCTTGCGCATGGCCCGCCGCCGCGCGCTCATGCGCAAACTGGCTGCCGTCGAAACCCTCGGCTCGACCAGTGTGATTTGCACGGACAAGACCGGCACCTTGACCGTCGGCGAAATGACCGTGCGCTCTCTCTACGTCGCTGGCCAATGCTACCAAGTCACTGGTGAAGGCTACGCGCCAGCCGGCGAGGTCCGCTTCGAGGGCACGAAGGTGGGAGCGCCGCACTTCGCGCCGTTGCTCGAACTCGCGACGATCCTCCTTGGCTGCAACAACGCGCACCTCGTTGAAGAGGACGGGACTTGGAAAACGGTCGGCGATCCTACCGAAGGCGCATTGTTGGTGGCTGGCCTCAAAGCGGGCGGCGATCGCAAGCGCATCGAGAGCGAACTGCCAAAGCAACATGAGATTCCCTTCGACTCCGACCGCAAACGGAGCACGGTCATTCGCCGGATGCCGGACGGGGCGGTTCGCGCTCTGATCAATGGGGCGCCCGACGCGTTATTGCAACGCTGCGCCAAACTTTACACCAGCACCGGAACCTGTCCCCTCACCGAACAGGACCGGGAGCGCATTTCCGCGGAATCCTCCGCTATGGCAAAGCAAGCGCTCCGCGTGCTCGGCTCGGCCTATCGTGACTTGGAAGACGCCTCTTCGGCTGATTTCACGGCGGACGCTGTCGAGCACGACCTCGTATTCGTTGGTTTGTCGGGAATGTACGACCCGCCGCGGCCCGAGGGAAAAGCTGCCATCGCGAAGTGCCGCGACGCCGGGATTCGCGTGGTGATGATTACCGGCGACCACCCCCAAACTGCCGGCGCGATTGCGCATGATCTCGGAATCGAGTCGACGGCGGCAGCCGTGACCGGCGCAGAGTTGGAAAAGATGTCCGACGAAGTCCTGCAGCGGCGCGCATCCGAAGTGGCGGTCTACGCCCGTGTGACTGCCGCCCATAAGTTGCGCATCATTTGCGCGCTGCAAGCCAATGATGAGGTCGTGGCCATGACCGGTGATGGTGTGAACGACGCCCCGGCGATTAAACGTGCCGACATTGGCATCGCCATGGGGAAATCAGGAACGGAAGTTACGAAGCAAGCGGCGGATATGATCATCACCGACGACAACTTCGCCACGATCATCGCTGCCATCGAAGAGGGCAGAGGCATCTACGACAACATCCGCAAAACCCTGCAATACCTCCTCGCGGGAAACACCGGGGAATTGTTGCTCATGACGACCTGCGTGATCGTGGGTCTCCCGTCGCCCCTTCTGCCGATTCATCTGCTTTGGATCAACCTGGTCACCGACGGTCTGCCCGCGCTCTGTCTTGCCACCGACCCCATCGACCCCGACGTGATGAAGCGCCACCCGCGCCACCGGTCGGAGAACATCACGGACCGCGGATTTCTCCCGACGATGTTATTCACCGGCTTTCTGACGGCGGGCGTCGCCTTTGCTGTTTACTTCTATATGCTGAAAGCGGGGACCGCCGAGGAGATGGCCCGTACGTATGCGTTCACTGTTTTAGTCTTTGCCGAGCTCCTTCGCGCGTTTGGAGATCGCAGCGAGACCAAGCCCGTCTGGCGCATCTCCTTTTTCGGAAACATTAATCTGGTCGTTGTGGTCGTCATTTCTTTCGGCATCCAGGTACTGAGCCATCAAAACGCCATGCTGGGCCGATTCCTCAAGACGTCGTTTTTGCCTGTTGGGGATGGCCTGGTACTTCTTGCCATAGGGGCGATCCCACTCCTGGTCCTCGAGATCGAGAAGGCGGGCCGGCAAGCCTGGCGGCGTGCCTGGGAAAAATCAAATTCGTCACGGAAATAGGATGTGGAATGGGGAAATGGGGGTCAGTCAAGAATGGCACTAAGATAAGGCACTTTATGGACGAGTTTACTCTTGGACGAGTTCGCTTTTCCCAGACGCTCCGCCTGACGTTCGTCCGCCGCGGAAGGGCTTGCGCACAAGGCGTGATCGTTGTTGCCGCTTTTCGGTTGGTTGATTGAAGAGCCCGGACTGGCATACGTTTTACAGAGGAGGATCATCCTAAATCGCCCTTATCTTAGTGCCATTCGGGTCAGTCAACAAATTGTGACTGATGCGTAATTTGCAGCCGGTTCAGCCCCAGAGCATGACCCTCCTGTCATAATTTGTCGACGGCTCCATCCCCCCTCCGCGCGGGATCAGTAAACGTGGGCTGCGTGGCCAAAGTGGTCGTGCCCTTAATTTGAGTATCCTTTTAGCATGGGCGCAAAAATTCCCGCCCATTGCGCCCATGCTGGATATTCGTTTGGCGGTTTGGCGTCTCCTGAAGCGTATGTTTGTGAAGACGATTGAGTGGTGGCACAGCCACAGAAGCACATGCAGGCGGCGATGAGCGCGATTCGAGCCCATGACGATTGATTCTGTGCTCCTGCGGCCAGGGCGACCTTTGCGGCACTATTGGCGGAATCCATGAGTGGCGTCATGCCAAGGGAGTTTGAAATCGATTTCAACTCTTGCAAGCTGCAAGCAGGGGAGCGGAAAGACTGCTGCCGAGTAGTATAAGGACACTGCCGCCAAAGTCTGCGACTCGACAGGAGGCGGATTTTTGCCATAGTTCAGGTCGTTACAAAGTATTCTCTGTAAGACCATGAAATGCTTCCCCCTCTTGCTCGCCGTGTTGTTGCTGCCGTTGCTGGCGTGTGCCGAAGATCTTAAACGCGCGGATGGCACCATTTTTAAGGGGACGATCGTCCGGAACGAGCCGGATGGGCTGGTGGTGCAGACGGATGCGGGGATTGAGAAGGTGGATTTCGTGATGCTTTCGACGGAATTGCAGAAGCGTTTCAATTACGATTCGGCCAAGGCGGAGGCTTACCGGCAGCAGGGCCGGGCCAGCCGCGCGGCGGCGCAGCAGCAGTTGGTGCAGCAGCAGTTGGCGGCGGTCCGTGCGCAGAGCGCGGCCATTGACGACAAGCAGAACCAGCAGCCCTCGCCGGAGGAGGCGGCCAAGCGATTGCGCATCGAGCAGACGGTCGTTTTTGTCACCGCAGCCATTCAGCAAGGCACCACCAAGGGGGTGCGCGCCAGTCTCACCGTGCAGACCGGGCGTCCGGCGGCGACGATGCTGGGCAAGGACACCCGGGCGACGATCGGGCTGGGCGACGCCTTTATCTACGGACTCGAAGGCGCGGGTGGCGAAACCTGGCAGGGCAAGCTCTACCCGGCGGGCTACTATCATTACACGACGTCGCTGGGCGAGGAGGACACCATGAAGGCTTTTGCCACGACGGTGGACGAGGCTTTGGCCCACGGGGCGGACGGGCGCGGGCCGGCGATTCCTTCGGTGAATCCGGCGGCGGTGCCGGGGTTGCCCGGCAATCTTCGCGGCGGCACGCTGCTCGACCGATAATCGTCACACTTTGCGGCTTGATAACGCGGCGCCGGGTGGCTAGCGATAGCAGGCAACATGGGCGAACGACTTACGGTTCTGAACGACGATCGCCTCGGCCATTTGCGAACCATCGTCCGGACGCGTCTGCGGGAACTGGCCGGGCGGGTGGGCACGGGGTCCTTCGACGAGTTTTTTGACTCCACGATGCGGGCGCTCGTGGTCGACTGCTTCCAGGCGATCGGCGCGCACGAAGGCACGGTGTGGCTGCTCGAGGAGAGCCGCAATTATCTCATCCCGCGTTTCAATACCGGCCCGAACGCCGCGAGCTTCGTCGGCCGGTTTCGCCAGAGCGTGCGCGCGGGCATGATCAGCATGATCGTTTCCACCGAGCTGCCGCTCTGTGAGAATGACGTCAGCAAAAACCAGCAGCAGGACAAATCGCTCGACCAGAAGCTCGGCTTGCAAACCTGCGCCATGCTGGCGACGCCGCTTTACTTTGCCGGCGAGTTGCGGGGCGTCATCTCGGCGGTGCAATTGCGGTCGCCGAATTCGGCGGACCCGGAGCCGCCGGGATTCTCACCGCGGCATCTCGAGACGTTGCAACTGACGGCCACGGTCTTCGCCCGTCTCATCGAGCAACAACTGCTCTCCCTCGCCATCGGTCTCGAAGAGCTGACATGAAGTGCTGGATTTCGCCGGCGGAGGCGGAGGCGGCGATGCGCCGCGGGACGGGGCGAGGTGTGCGCATTGCGGTGCTCGATTCCGGGATTGAAAGCAGCCATCCGGCTTTCGGCGGCCGGTCGCTCTGCGATGATCTGGCCATCGTGGAAGATGGGCATCGTTTGAAGGTCGTGCCCGGCGAAGGGCGTGATCTTTTCGGTCACGGGACGGCGGTCGCCGGCCTCATTCACGAGGTCGCCCCCGAGGCGGAGATCGGCAGCATTCGGGTTCTGGGCGAATCGCTTTCGGCGCGCACGGCGATTATTCTCGAGGGCGCGCGGCAGGCGATCGAGCGCGGGTATCACATTCTCAATTGCAGCCTCGGCTGCGGCGTGCTCGATCACGTGCTCAAGTACAAGACATGGGTCGATGAAGCCTACTTGCGCGGTGTCCACGTCGTGGCGGCATGCAATAACGCGGATTATGGGCGCCCGGAGTGGCCGGCATTTTTCACGTCGGTCCTGACGGTGAACATGGCGCGCACGACGGACAAGTTCGGGATCTTCCACAAGCCCGGGCACATGGTGGGATTTGCCGCCCGCGGGGTGGATGTGGACGTCCCTTGGTCCGGCGGTGGAACCAAGAAGGTGACCGGTAGCAGCTTCGCCGCGCCGCGCGTCACGGGCATGCTCGCCTGCCTGCTCAGCGAAGTTCCCGATCTCGATCCGTTGCAAGCCAAGGCGCTGTTCCAGCGCTTCGCCATGCCATGGAGCCGCGAGATTATGGCGCCGAACGAGCGCTGATGTCGCGGAAGCCAACACCCTCAGTTGGCTCCATTGCCAAAAATGCCCTATTTCCCGGCAAAATCAGGGTTTTGGCAGCGGACTGCTCGTGGGCAATTCGCCGCGCAGCATTCTCGTTCCCTGGCCGGTCAACCGCAGGTAGTAGTCGGAGGGCAGTCCTTCATAGGTCACAAAGGGCGCTTCGCTTTCGGGCGGGACGTCGTTGGTGCATTTGAAAACGGCGGTGCCCTCGTCGACCTCGTCGAACATCGCCACATAGAGCATGTTCGCCCCGGCATTCTTCGTCTCGCGAAACTGCCGCCAGAAAAACTCACCGCGCAGCCGTGGGATGGTGCCCGTGTTCTGCCCGTACATGTTGCGCCATGAAAAGCCGGGAAAGATGACAGGCAGATAATCAAGGCGATGTTCCGCGCACCACGCGAGGTCGGGTTTGATTTGCTTTTCCGCGTAGCGTGCAGCGTCGTCCGGCGAGCGGTAGCGGCCCACCGTCCACGGGCTGACGATATCGGCCAGCGCGAGGACTTCGTGCAGCGCGGGGTCGGTGATCGCGTCGTTCTTTTGCTCCCGCCAGTAGGTCGGCACGCCGAGCATCACGGTGCAGCCATCGCTCTTGAGGAATTCGATGAGCCGCCGGCATTCCTCGAGCGTGTAGGCGCGCTTGTCGTTGAAGCCGATGCCCCACACTGCGACCACCGGCTTGCCGCGATGGTGCAGGTAGGCGGGGTCTTCGCCGAGCTTCATGCGGGTGCGGAGCTGGCGCCAGTCGTCCATCACATCGTCCATGTGCCCCGCGGCCAGGCCGGAGAGGTCATACATCAGCGCGTAGGCGCGGCCGTGGCGATTGGCGCCTTCGCGGCAGTGGGCGAGCACGGTGTTGTTTTGCCGCTGAAAATCCGCCGAGCGCGCACCGGCGGCGAAACGCTGCACGAAGGCGCCATCGACACCGTATTCGCGCATCCATTGAAAATGCCGCAGCACCGTGGCCTGCTTGAAGGAGCTGAAGACCTGTGCCGGTTGGCCGTCGGTATGATGAAACGCGGTGTCGAAGCGCTCGTCGGCGCCGAGTTCGGAAACATCCGGCCAGAGATCGACCTTCACATTCGAAGGCGAGGGGATGCCACGGCCTTTCACCCAGTGCGCCCAGCCACGATTGGCGCCGTCGCCTTCGCAATTGAACCAACCCTGGTAGCCGCACATGACCTTGCTCGTGAGCGTGCTCGTATCCACACCGCGCACGGATTCACCGGCGTACGGTGCGAGCGTGGCGGCGAGCACCTCCTCGCGCGTCGGGGCGGGGGCAGCGGTGAGACCGGGAACGGCGGCGAGGAGAAAGACGAATGTTGCCGCGCCTTGCGCCACCCTCATTGCGCCCACTCCACCCGGCCCGTGTGCAGATCATAATAGCCCTCGACCACGCGAACTTGCGCAGCGAGATCACCGAGCTGGGCCTTCTGCCGAATCTTCTTCGCGACGAGCGCGTCATTTTCATGAATCGCATTCACGAGGGGGTCGCCGGGCTGGCTTTTCGAGGCTCGCACGGCGGGCTGGATCGCCCTGACCAGCGCGTGGACGTGACCCGGGGCATCGCCGCCCGCCAGGGCCGCCTGCACCGCGCCACATTTTTGATGACCGAGCACCACGATGAGTCGCGAGCCCAAGTGCGCCACCGCATATTCGATGCTGCCGAGGGCGTAGTCGTCCACGAGGTTGCCCGCAGTACGGACCACGAATAGATCGCCGATATTTTGATCGAAGACGATTTCGGGCGCCGTGCGCGAATCCGCGCAACCGACGATGATGGCAAATGGGTGCTGCCCTTCCGCTGTTTCCGCGCGCCGTGCGGCGGTCGGCTTTCCGCCGCTGATGGAAGCGCTGACGAAGCGATGATTGCCCGCCTTTAATCGTGCGAGCGCGGCATCCGGACCGACTGAGGGTTTCGCATGATCAGCCGCCGTGGCGAGCGCCGGGAGGATGAGGGTGGATAGAAGGGCAAGGATTCCGGGATGGATTTTCATGGTGCAAGGCTGATGGGTGCAAACCGCAGCCAGTGAAATAATCCATTTCCCCCGGGCCCGCCAAGATCGTTCCACGTTGCGCCAGGCAACAGCGCGCCTCTCCCTTCGCCAATGATGCGGAACGGATTTACTCGCCGGCCGCGAGCGATGATTCGCCCGCATCACGGCCGGTCCTGATCCGTTCAGCGATCCAGCGAATCCAAGCGGGGTGCAATTGGAGGAATCGGGACAGCTCGCGACGCTCGGCGTCATCGCATCGTCCGTTGATGAAGCGTTCGATCATGGCCGTCTGCTCCACCTGCAACCCTATCAACCCGCGGCCACTCACTTCCGGACCGCTGCGATCGAGGAATTCAATCAACAAGGAAATATCGTCGTCACTCATAGCTACTGGTTAAGATGACCAACGGGAGAGTTCTTGCAGGAAAAATGCGTTTTGATGTGGAAAATCGCACTTATCGAAAAAAATTTCCGAAAATGGAAGATTTGCTGCAAGGAGTCGACAAACCCGCATCTCAGCCAGTGAAGGCAGTGGGTAGTAGGGAGGCCGCTTTCGCAGTAGTCAGCGACCGTTGGGTTTGTGGGCGTGGGGGATAAGGAGAGTAGGTGCAGCGTGGAAACACGGAGGGCGGTGGACAGCGGGTGGGTCGGTGGAGTGGCGGGCGCTGGGTATCGCGGGTTGTTGCGGGATGGGGCGCGGCCACGGAGGTGGTCGCGCCCCTCCCGCAAGACCGCGACAGTTTACCGTTGAATTTCGGGCCAGCGCTTTTCACGATTCGCCTCCCATGATTGATACCCTGCCGTACCCCGATGATTTTCTGCTCGCGCAGAAGTGTCTGGAGGGTGACTTGTTGTCCATCAGCCAGTTTCAGCAGACCTGCCGGGGGTACGTCGCGGACTACCTGGTCTCCGCTGGAGCTGACGCGGAGCAAGCCCAGGAACTGGCCAACGAAATGAGGGCGGATTGCCTCGCGGAGCGGGCGGATAACAGGCCACGGCTCGCGACTTATGGCGGAAATTCCCCGCTGCGCACCTGGTTGAAAGCCGTGGCCTTGAACAAGCTGGTTCAGCGGAAGCGCAACGAAAAGCGCAAGCGGCAGCTCGAAATTGACGGTCGGCCGATCGATGACCCCGGGGTGGAAGGCGAGGCGCCTTCGTCCACGGAGGCCCCCCTCTTGGAAATCATGCGCGGAGCGGTGGAGGCGGCGTTCCACGAGTGCGACGCGGAAGACTTCGTGCTCGTGCAATTGGCCCACGCCAACGATCTGTTGGGTCGCGAACTGGCCCAGATGTATTCCTGCTCCGAAGCGAAAATCAGCCGCGACCTGGAGCGCGCGCGGCGCAGCATTGCGGATGCGACCATGAACTATGTGCGTGAGAAGGATCCCTGGTTGGTCCTGAAGTGGGAAGACTTCCTCGATCTCTGCCGGGTGGCGAGCCCGGCGTGCTTCGGCGTGGAGTAGAGCGATCCGTCAGGACGAAATAGCCGGCTCCTCGATGCGAGCCGGTTCCTCCGGTGCAGGCAGCGAAGCCGCCAACCGGCCCGTGATGCTGGCCACCACGGCCTTGACGATCGCGCGCTGGCCCCGCGCGAAGAGGAAGATGTATCTCGGCTTTTTCTCGAGATGGTGGAGCACGACGTTCTCGCTCAGGAATTTCGGCTCATGCGCGACCTGGTAGCCGGTGAGGTCGAGCTCGACCGCGATTTGTTTCCAGCCGCGCTTGGCGACAAAGGCGAGCTTCGGTCCGGGTCGTTCCGTGGCCACGAGGAAGCCGAAGACGTTCCCCGGCAACCGGCGGGCCGAAGTGCTGATGCAGGGCGCGGCCCAGGCGATGGGGTCGCGCTCCAGATTCACGCTGAAGAAGGCGACGTCGAGTTCGTGCGGCAGATCCCGGGACAGCTTGGTCTCCAATTTGTCCGCGGCGGGCGAGGCGATTTTTTTCCAGATGAGCCAGAGCTGCACCCTGGCGCCGCGAAAAATGATCGGCCCGAGGTAACCGATGGCGAGGAGCAGGACCGAAAAGACAATGAGGGCGAGAAACGGGTCCTGCTTGATGAGAAAGAGCCCGCCGACGACCAGCGCATCTTCGCCCAGGCTCAAGGCGATATTCGAGAAAGGCTCCGGTGAATGATTCGCCACCAGCCGTGTGCCCGCCTTCACGCTGTGTGTGGTGAGGGCCACGCCGCCGGCCAGCAGCGCCGCGATCACTTCGATCGTCGGGTCAGGCTTGTCGAGGACGTGCACCACCAGGAAGGCGCCGCCGATCGGGCGGATGAATGTGTGCACCGCATCCCAGAGCGAGTCGACCCACGGCACCTTGTCGGCAAAGAATTGCAGCAGATAGAGGACGCCGGAAAGAATGAGCACCGCCGGATGCGCGAGCACGGCCAGCTCCGGGTAGGACTGGCTCACATCCACCCACTGTTGCTGGATGGCGAGGCCCGTGACGAAGACGGTGAGGTAAAGATTCAGGCCCGCGAGCGACGCGAGCCCGAGGGCCACGCCCAATGTTTGCAGGACTTGCATGGGCGAACTATTGGCGCGCGCGGAGTTTTTACAAACGGAAAGTCGTTGCGCCCGAGGCGGTCTCGTCGATCACCGGATTGGTCAGCGCGCCGATCCCCTCGATGTCGATCGTCACGTGGTCGCCGGCGTGCAGGTAGCGTGGCGGTGTGCGCGCCGTGCCCACCCCGTGCGGCGTACCGGTGAAGATGACCGTGCCAGGAAGCAGCGTCGTCGAGCCGCTCAGAAACTCGATGAGCGTGGCCACATCGAAAATCATATCGCCCGTCGAGCAATCCTGCAGTGTCTCGCCATTGACGATCGTGCGGATGCGCAAACCCTGCGGATCGGGAATCTCGTCGCGCGTCACCAGGCGCGGCCCGAGCGGCGCGAAGGTGTCAAAGGATTTGCCGCGGCACCATTGCGAGCCGCCGCCTTCCTTCTGCCAGTCGCGTGCGCTCACGTCGTTGGCGCAGGTGTAGCCGAGCACGTATTCCAGCGCGCGCTCGCGCGGGACATTCTTCGCCCGCTGGCCGATTACCACCGCGAGTTCGCACTCATAGTCGACCTTTTCGCTCTTCAGCCACCGCGGGAGCACGATCGGCTCGCCCGGGTGCTGGACGGCGGCGGGGTTTTTGAAAAAGAGCACGGGGAATTGCGGGATTGGAGCCTTCGTCTCGGCGGCGTGCTGGCGGTAATTGAGACCGATGCAAAGAATCGCCGTGGGCTCCAGCGGCGCGAGCACGCGGGCGACGGGCGCTGTTTCGCCGGTCGGCGTCAGCGTGTCCAGGAGCGTGCCGCGGAGCTTCGTGGCCGTGCCGTCGGCGTGTTCCTGCGCGTAGCCGATTTCGCCGTGGGGGGATTGGTAGCGGATGATTTTCACGATTGGGAAGAGTCGAGCGTGCGGGAATTCTTGATGTTTCGCCGACCCTCGCGAGCTTTTTAGTCCTCGAGGGCCATGTCCACCGGGGCGAACAGCCAGCCGTCCTGGGCGGTGAAGTGCCACCATTCGTCGCGGATGCCGTTGAAGCCGGCGTTGAGCATGGCCGCGCGCAGGATCTTCATGCGGGCGGCGATGCCCGCGTTGCCGCCTACGTAGTTGGATTTGGCTGCCTCGGAGAGGTCATCGAAATCCGTGGCCATCTTTTGCTCCCGGCCCTGGAGATCGACGAGCGTTACATCCACCGAAGCGCCCCAGGTATGAAAGGAACCACCCCGCGCGGGATCGGCGAGGAACTCGGGATTCGGCGCCGCTTTCCAGAGGGCTTCCTGCGCCCACGCCGGGCGGTAAGAGTCCCAGATTTTCAGCCCGAAACCCTGCTTGCGCAGTTCGTCCTGCGCCTGTCGCAAGCGTTTCGCCACGCTCTTGCGAATCAGCGCCCGCGCCTGCAAGGGATAAACCACCTTGTGGGCGAGGTTGCGCTCGGTGGCGTAGCGCATCTCGACGCAAATGCCCGGGCAGGCTTTGGCGATATCGACCATCGATTCGTAGCGCAGGCTCCAG
>NZ_JBDUCX010000104.1:0-22365 GCF_040003245.1 Chthoniobacter sp. | reverse complement strand
CGGCTTGGGCTCGCCGGAGGATTACATGAACATGCTGCTCACCATCAAAGTGGGTCAGCAGCTCTCCCGCGAAGCGGCACTGGGCAAGCTCGTGGACATGCTTTACGAGCGCAACGACATCGGCTTCGCGCGGGGCAAGTTTCGCGTCCGCGGCGACACCGTGGAAGTGCACCCGGCCAACCTCGATGAGGAAGCCATCCGCATCGAATTCTTCGGCGACGAGGTCGACCGCATCACGCGCTTCGACCCGCTCACCGGGCACAGCCATGAGCAATTGACGATGATCACCCTCTACCCGGCGAAGCAGTTCGTGACGCCGGCGGACAAGATGCGCCGCGCCATGGTCACGATTCGCGAGGAGTTGACGGAGCGCGTCAGTCACTTCGAAAAACACGGGCATCTGCTCGAGGCGCAGCGCATCAAGATGCGCACCGAGTACGATCTCGAGATGATGCAGGAGATGGGCTTCTGCTCGGGGATTGAAAACTACTCGCGGCATCTCAGCGGACGTCCGCCGGGATCGCGTCCCTTCACGCTGCTGGACTTTTTTCCGAAGGATTACCTGCTCATCATCGACGAAAGCCACGCCACCATCCCGCAGGTGGGCGGCATGTACGAGGGCGACAAATCGCGCAAGACGGTGCTGGTCGATTACGGCTTCCGCCTGCCCAGCGCGCTGGACAACCGGCCCCTGCGCTTCCCCGAGTTCATGGAGATGACCAACCAGGCGCTCTACATCAGCGCCACGCCGGCGGAGTTTGAGATCAAGAACTCGGTTGTTGGCAACACCGGCTACGTCCCGCACAAGCGCGACCGGATCGGGCAGGAGGAGGATGTGCCTTTCGCCGTGGCCGGCGCGGCGCTGGAGCCCAAGCTCTCGCGCACCGATATGCCGGTGGAGAAGTTCGACGTGCACACGCCCGGCAAGCCGCTCGTCGTCGAGCAGATCATTCGTCCGACCGGGTTGCTCGATCCGCGCATCACCATCCGTCCGTTGAAAGGCCAGATCGACGAGACGCTGGAGCTCTGCCGCCAGCGCATCGAGCTAAAGGAACGCATCCTCATCACCACGCTGACCAAACGCACGGCGGAAGACTTGTCGGACTACCTGAAGGATGTCGGCTTGAAAGTGCGCTACCTGCACAGCGACATCGATACGATCGAGCGCGTGGAGATCCTCAGGGCGCTGCGCGCGGCGGAGTTCGACGTCCTCGTGGGAATCAACCTGCTCCGCGAAGGGCTCGATCTGCCCGAGGTTTCCCTCGTCTGCATTCTCGACGCCGACAAGGAAGGCTACCTGCGCTCGCAAACGTCGCTCATCCAGACCGCCGGCCGCGCGGCGCGACACGTGAACGGCGAGGTCTACCTCTTCGCGGACACGGTGACCAAGTCGATGGAGGCGCTGCTGGCGATCACCGAGTACCGGCGCGCCAAGCAGCTGGCCTACAATGAAAAGCACGGCATCACCCCGCGCAGCGTGCAGCGGGCGGTGCAGGAGAGCCTGCATACCATCTTGAAGGGACGCGAACTGGAGGAATCAGTCGTGCGCGAAGGCGGCGGAGATTTCTCCTTGAGCGAGACCTTGCGCGAGCTGGAGCAGGAGATGGTGATCGCGGCGAACAATCTCGAATACGAAAAGGCCGCCCTGCTGCGCGACCAAATCGCCGAACTCAAGGCCGGCACCGGCGTGAGCAAGATCGAGCCCAAGCGTAAGCCGGTGAAGTACGGCACCGGCCGCCGAACCAAGGCCCGGGCATAGTGGCCGCGGCATCCTGCCGCTGAGGAACCAGCGCGCATTCGAGAGATCGATGCACTTTTCCGCAATGGAGCCAATAGAACCAATGGGCCCTTCGACATTTTTGTCCGGAAATGTTTCAATGCACGGGTATGCAGAGCACGTCCAGAAACGGAACCGGTAGTGGGTGCGTCCCTTTTTTTGGGTGGAGGGCCGGGGCGAATAGCCAGGATGAACATCCAACACCCAACATCGAACATCCAATGATCTCCCGAATGTCCCGCATGGCCGAAGCAGTGGGACTGACCGCCATGCCAGGTTTCCTGCCATCCCCGTCCGCCTTGATTAAGGCAAATCAAGGTGAATCAAGCCATTCAAGGTTCTGTTTTCGGCGAATGAGAGCCGCGTTGCCCTCCTCCGCCGGGCCCCAGTCCAGTGTGATCGTGCCGAATCGTGGTCAATCGTGCCTGATCGTGCCCCCAATTTTTTCCGGCTCAGCATTTCCCTTCCCGCGTCCTTCGCCCTTAATCGCAGTGAATCGCACCGAATCGCACTCAATCGCACCTGAAACTATTTCGGCGAACAGCCCCTTTCCCTTGGAACCCTATATGCTTTTCTCTCCCGCCCCTCGTGCCCTTGCCCTCCTGTGCGCCTTCGCCTTGAGAGGGTCTGCCGTGGCGCAGGACGCAGCGGACGGGGCCTTGAAGGAAATCCCCCTTCAAAGTCTCTCGGACCACAGCCTGACGCCACTGGGTCAGGCGGCGATGAGCATTCATCCCACGGACTGGAAGCACGCCGAGACGGCCAATTTCGTCTACCACTACTTCCACGGTTTTATCGCCGCGCCGGTTTCGGTGGAGGCGGAGTTTTACTACCGGGTCATTTCCAAGGACCTGGAAAAGGATACCACCCAGTGGGAGCGCAAGAGCCACATTTTTATCTTCGAGACGAATGAGGATTGGAAGGAGTTCCAGAAAAAAGGGGCGCTCGATCCCTGGACTGGCGGTATTCATTCCCAAGGGTCGCTTTTCATCCAGCGCAACCCGGAGCTGAAGTTCAAGGGCAGCACCCTCGGGCACGAGATTACCCACTTGGTCATCGAACGGTTTTTCGGCTCGGGCGTGCCGCTCTGGCTGAACGAGGGCTATGCGGAGTACTCGGCGAGCCGCTGCTATGCGGCGTTCAATCGCGCCCGCGGATACGGCGCCCGGCCGATTTCGCATCCCGTGCCGAATGACCTCTATATCCCGGTCGCGCTCTTGATCTCGATGCTCACCTACCCGCAGGACGTCGCGCAGGTCGGCGCCTTTTATAACGAATCGGAGCGCCTCGTGCGTTTCCTGGAGCGGGCGGACAAGCACGGCTTCGGGGTCTTTCTGGACGCGATGTCCCGGGGCAACCGCTTCGAGACGGCGCTGAACAAGGGGTTCGCCGCCAAATTTATCAGCTTGGACGCGCTGGACCGGGAGTTTAAGACCTACGCCACCCAGCAAAATGGTTTCTCCAACGCCGACTGAACGCTCCTGATTTCTTTAGGCCATGCCTGTCGCCAAAACCAAAGCCTCAGCGCAGATTTGCGCGATCGTCGGTTCCGATGAATCGGAAGTGAAGCGCGTGGCGAAAGACACCTCGATCCGCATGGCGCCGGCGGATGGCGGCGACTTTTCCTCCGACGTGATCGATGGCGTGGCGGACAACGCCGACCAGGCAGCCACGCGGATCCATCAGGCCATCGAAGCCTTGCTCACGTTTCCTTTTTTCGGCGGGGAGAAACTCGTCTGGTTGAAGAACGCCAATTTCCTCGCCGATAACCCGATGGGCCGGGCCGCCGCCGTGATCGAGGCGCTGGAAAAGCTCGCCGAGACCTTGAGCGGCGGCCTGCCGGAGTCCACACGCTTTTTGCTCAGCGCCATCGACGTGGACAAGCGGCGCTCCTTTTACAAAGGGCTCGGCAAACTCGGGAAGGTCGAGGTTTACGACCGGGTGGATTCCAGCAAGAGCGGCTGGGAGGAGGAGGCCGCGGCCCTCGCTCGCGAGCGGGCCGACCAGCGCGGCTTGCAACTTTCGGGTGACGCCTTGGAATTGTTTGCGCTGTCGACAGGCGGCGACCGGCGCGTGATGGAAAACGAGCTGGAAAAGCTCGACCTGTATCTCGGCGCCGCGCGCCGGGCGGTGACCGTGGACGACGTGCGGGATTTGGTGCCGCTCTCCCGGGCGGGCATCGTCTTCGAACTCGGCAATGCCCTGGCCGCCCGCGACCTGCCGCGTTCGCTGGCGCTCCTCGACCAGCTCTTGTTCCAAGGCGAGTCCGCCATCGGCATCCTGCTCGTGGCCATCATCCCGACCGTACGCAGCCTGCTCATCGCCAAGGACCTCATGGCCCGGCACAAGCTCTCCCGGCCCCAGCAGCCTTTCTTTTTTGGCAAGACCCTGGAGAAGCTGCCGGAGGCGGCCACGGCGCACCTGCCGAGGAAAAAGGACGGCACCGTGAACGCCTACGCGCTGGGGTTGGCCGCCATGCACGTCCAGCGATACCAAATGCCGGAACTGCGGGCGGCGTTTCGCGCCTGCCTGGAGGCGAATATTCGCCTGGTCACGTCGTCCATGGAAGCCGATGTCGTCCTCAGTCAGCTTTTAGTGAGGATCATTGCGCCAGGGCACCACCTCAAAAATTAAATGATAATCAATGGCAAAGCGGGCCATTTACTCTGAAAGAGGCCACTTTCTCGTGTATTAGATCGGCTAATTAATAAAGATATACGTCAGAATACGCATCGCTATTAAAAGAATTTAAAAAAACTTGTTGCGCAGGTCTGAATCGTCGGGCATCTTCAACACGTATTTAGAAGATTGTTCTGGGGGGAACATCAGCCCTTCGTAACCATTCGGTTGCGGGGGGCTGAATTTTTGTACGGATGTCGTGTCTGGCGAATGGAGATGCCTTGGCAAGACCCTCACTGGCATCGTATGGCCCGCTGCCCCTCGGTGCTTTCCCTTACTCCTGCGCCGGCGGCTTCGCCACGGTGAAGACCAGTTCCTGGACCGAGTGCAGGGGCAGGCGCAACTCGCCGACCATGTCGCTCCGGCAGGTAATCAGGTCATTTTCCACATGGTAAGAGCCGACGGTGAGGCTGCCCGCGCCGGGTAGGTGCAGCCGGGCGCCGAGGGTGCGCTCGACCGGGGCTCCGCCGAAATCGATCATCGTGACACGGTCCAGCGGCAGCTCCAGCGGGCCCACCTCGGAAGTGAGCTTTACCACGGTCGGGGTGGCCACCTCGACCGTCCCCGGAGCCTCGTCGCCATTGTTCAGGATCGCCGTGTCCTGGGTGGCGTCGCTCTGGGGCGTCTTCCCCGGTATCCGGCCATTCCAGGGGCCCACCCAGATATTGGAAAAGGTGCAGGGCAGATTCACCTGGGGGGTGATCACGAAGCCACGGCCCAACTGCCGCGGCGGGGCACCCGGCTTGCCCCCGAAACGCGTGATCACGACCCCGTCGACCAGGACCGTCAATTGGCCCGTGTCCCGGTTGGCGAGCAACTGGACGTGGCGTTGCTGGGCGTTCGGCTTCACCTTCCCCTCGAACTGCACCTGCTGCTGGATCAAGCCGCCGCGCGCTCGCGACCCGGGATTCAAATCGTAAATGTAGAGGCCCTGGCTATGCATTTGCAGGGAGTAGCCGGGAGCGCCCGCCTCGGTGAAAAGCTGCGTGGAAAAGAGAATCTGTCCGCGCTGCGCGGTGACATCGAAGCTCACCTCGACGAGGGCGGGCAGCGAAGCGATCTGCCGCCCGATGTGCGCCCCGCCGGTCTGCGTGATCATCCCGTCGCTGCCGCCGGCCGCGAGCAGCGAGAAGGCGCCGTCGAAGGATTTCCAGGGGATGGCCGCGTTGGCCGGAGTCTTGCGCGTGGTGGCGGGAGCTTGATTGAGGAAGTCGGGGCCGCGCAGCCATTCGCGGTCGTCCGCGGCGCCATCGGAAATGGGCAGCGTGCCATCGGTGCTGAAGTACAAGGTGCGTACCAAGGCACGGCTGATCGTGAGCTGCCCGGCATCCGGCGTCTCGAGGACCACTTGATCCTTGTCGAGAGTCAGAAACCGCCCGGCCAGCCAGTCGCCATTGCGAAAGCGCACCACGCTATCGATCCGGCCTTTGCGCGCACTGTCGCTCCAGCCGCCGCGCACGCCGGCGACGTGGGCCGGCTCGAACTCCACCGGTTTGGCCGCTTCATCCGTACGCCAGCGCACCTTTTGGTTCTCCTCGGCGAACTCGAGTTTCCCTTTCAGCCGGTCGCCGTTTTCAAACACCAGGACATCTTCCGCGGTGGACAGCGCCGGCGGTGTTTGCAAGAAGCTCAACTCGGAAATCGCCGAGACCGGCATGGGAAATTCGCTCCCGAAGCGTGCCTGGATCAGCAATTTGCCGTCGCGCCAGCCGAGGCCAGCGGCGTCGAATTCGCCTCCTTGCACCAGCCGCACGCGGGCGACGACCTCGGGCAGGGCCGTGGCCGCGCCGTCTTGATGGGAGAAACGCAGCATCTTCACCTGGTCACGCGGGGTCTCGAAGGTAGTGCCCTCCGTCCTCAGCCGCGCGGTGCCGGACACGAGATCGATGAACTTTCCGTCCCGGGCCGTTCCATCCGTCAGCGCCAGCCGATCGCCTGCCTCGACCTCGCCTTTCTCGGCGTCCGCCGGCACGTGGCCATCCCACGGGACGACCCGGATTTTGGATAGCGTCTGCTCACTGCTCGAGTTCCAGATGGTAGGCTGGAAGATGAAGCCACCGCGGTTCTTGCCCGGTTCGCCTTTCTGGATGTTCCATTCGCCGGCCTTGCGGTCGTTGATGAAAATCGCCAGCCGACCGCCGGTGAAATCCTCGAAGATGCGCATCCGCACCGGGTTGCTCTTGCCGGCTTTGCCGCGTCCATCCAGGGAGTCGCCGAAGATCTTGGTGAGGTCGACCTGCTCGTTCTTCGACCGGCCCTCCGAGTTGGAATACAACGTGAGCGTGCTCGCGCGCAGCATGCACTGGATCAATCCCGGTTCGCCGCTCCATCCCTGGCCGACGCGCCCATGGAGATTGAGATTGAAGGCGCACATCAGGTTCCCCTGGTCGATCTCGAACGCATACTCCACCTGGTCGGGCAGCGAGGCGAAGTTGCGCTCGATCTTGGCTGGTGACGAGGCGCGCAAGGCGCCGGCCCGGTAGGTCCAGCCGGGGCCGATCCAGCCGGCAAAACTGGTCGGGCCGTCATAACATTCCGGCGCGGCGTTTTTGGAGAAATAAATCCAATCCACTTGCGCGCGGTCCACGGTCAGCGGCGAGCCATCGCTGAGTTGGAGATGGATTTTGTTGTCCTGGATATTGGCCACCCCGGCAGCCAGCCAGTCGCCGCCCACGAACTTCACGGTGGCGTGAGTCTTATTCTCCTTGGGATCGGGAACAGGCGGGGGGACGCCGGGGACGATGACTTCCAATTCGCCGACGTTGGGCGGAGCCGGGAGCGGCACGAAACTCAGCCGGCTGATTTGCAACATCGGGATCGTGAGCGGCATTGAGGCATCGGTCCGCCGCCAGGTGACTTCATGGCGTGCCCAATCCACGGCTTCCAGGGTGCCGTGCAGGAACCGGCCATCGAAGAACTCGATGAGGTGCGGACCGGCGGGATCGGGTTCCGCTTTCACGAGTTGAGGATTGCCATCCCCGCCGAGGATGAGGACGCCACCCCCCTGCCCGCGGACGATCACCTGCGCGCTCGCGGGCGCCGGCCAGGCCGCGAGCACGAGGAGCGCGAGCGCGGCGGCGAGGGGAGGGGAAAGGCGCATGCTTCGGTGAGGGCTAGCGTTCGTAAATGGGCAGGTAGCGGTAACTGAGCGCGATCGAGAGCAGGCCAAACGCCGTCGAGAGCGGCGCGCCGAGGCTGGCGTCCCAACTGCCATCGTCGTTCTGGGTGTCGGCGAGCTTTTGCACGCGCTTGTCGTTCCACACTTCCCATGCCTTCACATCGCTCTGGAAGAGCGCCTGCGAGGCGTAGTACTCGCCGTAAAAGGGATAGCCGCCCCCGCCCTCATCGTCGCTCTTCTTCAGCGCGGACAGGGCCTTGATAAACGTGGGCTGATCCTTCTTCCGCGCATAAGCATAGACCGCCACCCCGATCGCCGTGGTCGCCGTGCCGTTCGAGCCCGAGCCCGGCGTGTAGCCGATGCCGCCGCCGCCGGGTTGCTGGCAATCGGTGTAGAACTTCAAGGCGCCCTCGATCGCGCCATCCGGCACGCGCAGGCCGGCATTGCGCGCGGCGATCAGCGCCACGAAGCACGCGCCGCTGACCGTGGAATCCGCATCCTTGGAATCCGGCGTGTAGCGCCAGGCCTTGAAGCGATTCTTTTCCTGCGAGGTGAGGATGAGCTCCACCGCTTTTTTCAAGGCCGGGCCGATCCGCTCATCCTGCACCGCGCCGTAGGCCTCGGCGAGGGCCAGCGTGCTGAAACCGTGGTTGTACATCGAGCTGCCGATATACCCCGTACTCGCGTCGCTGCTTTTCAAGATGTAGTCCAGGCAGCGCTTGATCGGCTTGGCATACGGCCCGTAGTTCGGGTCGTCGCCGTGCGCGAACATGGCCAGCATCGAAAGGGCCGCCGTCGCGGGCTCGTGGCCGTAATTCCCGGGAAAGGAGCCGTCGTCGGTCTGCGATTTCACCAGATATTGCAGGCCGCGCTCGTAGACGCGCTCCACTTGCGGCGCGACCTGCGTGCCGCGATAGACGTTCAGGTCCTGCGCCCGCAGCGGCAGGGTGGCCAGCAGCGCGATGGCGATGCCATGATGAATGAGGCGGTGGGGCATTCGGGTCATCGGTACGGGTTCAATCGCTGTTTTTCTTGGCGGAATCTTTTTTTGCCAGCTTGCTGGCGCCCACGGGCGTGGGCGGGTGCACGGGCGATGGATCATAGATCAGTTCGCTCACGACGCCATCAGGGAGTCGTAAATCTCCGAGAGTGGAGCTGTGCGCCGTCAATGCGTGGCCGTCCCAGTTGAATCGCTCCACGTTCACTACCGTGCCGTCCACGAGCCGGAGCCGCCCGGCGACTTTCTGCGCATCGAGGGCGCCGCCGAAGTCCACCGCGAGCGTCTTTTCCACGGGAATGTCGAGCTCGCCGAGTTCGCTATCGATGGTGAATTTCCCGTCATGCAGGGCTTTGGGCGTGCCCTTCGCCACGTCGCCATTGGCGAGTGCGGTCGTTTCGTCCGCCGCCTTGGCGGGCGACGGCAATTCGCCATTCCACGGCCCGATCCAGATATTCGAGAAGACCGTGGCCATTCCCTGGTTCGGATAAGGCTGAATTTTGGCGGTATACTCCCCGGCAAGGAGCCGTTCGTTTTCCTCCTGGCCCAGTCGCACGACGGGCACCCCGTTGATGGCCAGGTCACATGTGCCCGCCTTGGTGTCGACGAAAAGCCGCAGGGCCCGTGGCCCATTCGTGGCGAACAGGTTTTCCGCCAAGGCGATATTGCGCCAGGGCGAACGGCGATTTCCCGTGGCATGCTGCATCGTCAATTGCAGGTTGCTGTAGCAGATCATGGCGCGCAGCGACGTATCGCCCTTGCCCGTGAGCATCAGGATGAAATTCGGCAAACTTCCCTGGGACGCTGCTTCGATCCGCACTTCGAATCGTTCCAGGCCGGGATCGATGGACCGCTCCACGCCGGGCAGTTCGGACCAATTGAAGCTGCCCACGTAGCCGTGGCCGCGCAGGACATAGGTTCCGTCGAGGTAGATGGATTGGTCGCTGTTCGCGCCGGTCTTTCGGCCCTCCGCCGAGCCCTCTTCCGCTTCCTTCCACTTCCAACCGCCCGGCGCGCGACCACCGTCGACCGCGTCGAAACGGCGGACAGGAAACAGGCGCCAGAGCCGGTTGCGATCGAGACCGAGCGAACCGAGCAAGGGGTGCTCCAGTTGGACGTGTTTTTCGTCCCACGCCACCAGCCGTCCCCGCAGCCGTTCTCCGCTGCGCAACTCGACCGTGGCGTCGGCCGCAGCCGCCTTCGGGTCGACAGACGGGACAGCGCCCGCCAGCCGGATGCCGGCGATGCGCCCCGGCTGAAATTCCACTTCCTGTCCGGAGACCATCCGCCAGCGCACCGGACCAGGGAGGGTCGCCGAGAGCGCCTTGCCGGGAAGTTCGTCCGCGTTCTTGAAAACAAGCATGTCCAGGGAGGCAGCCGGTGGCGCCGACATGGCCGGCCCCTGGAAGGTGATATTCTGCAGCGTGCCGAGCGGTAATTCCAAGGCGCTGGAGAAGATGGTCTCGCCGAGCACCTTGCCCTCGCGCACCCGCAGATTCCGCGCGATGAATTCTCCCTGGCTGCCAAACTCCAGCTTGGCTTCCGCCCCGGCCAGCACCGCGGGTGGCGCCCCGGAAAACCGCACGGTCGTGCCGCCCTGCCGGGGCCGTGTCGCGCCGGAAAACACCATCTCCTTGTCCGTCACCGATTCGAGTTTGCCGGCGATCTCCGCCGTCTCGCCGGTACTCAAGTGGTCCAGGCCGTCCTCGATTTGTCCCTCCTTGGGCAGGTTCCCATCCCACGGCTGGATGCGCAGCCGGTTGAACTTGAGCGGGCTGGTTCCTTCCCCGCGATTTTCGCGATCGAAACAAAGCGCATTGAATTGGATATTCCGAACCGCCTCGTCCGCCGGCTTGTCCTTTTCGGTGAAGTATTTCCAGTCGCCCACCTCCCGCCCATTCCTCCGCACCACGATGCGCTTCGCCGTGCCGTCGTAAAAGACGCGGTATTTCCCCGGCCCCTTTTCTTTCAAGGCCTCGACCGGCAGCGGCGCGCTCTGGCGCTCGAATTTGTCCGTGAAGAGCAGATGGGCGATCTCCTTCCGGCCGAAGCGGATCTCCGCCGTGCCAGTCCCGTAGCAGTTCGGTTGCGGCCCGAAAGGCTGCAGCCACAGCCGCGTGCCCTCCTCGCTGTCTTCCGGCAGCTCGAAGGAAACTTCAAACCGGTTCGGCGGCGTCATCGCCCGGCCGATCCACGGCACGCCTTTCACGGTGAGCGTCGATCCCGCCAGTTCCATCGTCGCGCTGGCGGGCAGCCAGCCTTCCATGTCCAGCGCGGAGACGGAAAAGCCGAAGGCCGGCACCGGATTGGCGCCAAAATGCATCCACTCGATCTGCGTGCGGGCAATCGCCAATTGCGCCCCCCCAGTGAGTTCCACCGCGAAGCTCTGCCCATCGGCGCTCGTCACCTTGCCGAAGAGCCAGTCTCCGCCCGGCAGCTTCAGCGTGGCGCCGTCAAACGGCGGATGGGCGGGGTTCCCGGCAACGCCTGGAACCATGCCGTTGGAAGGCTCCACCCCGGCCGGTCCCGTGACGATCCGCCGCACCTCGCTGCGCGGAAAGCGCAGCGCCTCTCCGGCGTCCGGCCGCCGCCAGATGATTTCATCCCTGGTCATTTCCACCAGTTCGCCCCGCAACTCGCGGCCATCGCTGAACACCAGCGTCTGCGCATAACCCGCCGTCGCCGGGGATGCCTTGCCGGCTTCGCCGCCATCGTTTTGCGGTGCGCGCAGGAGATCGCCGCCAAAAAAATCGATGTCGGGCGGCAGGGTGACCTGAGCCTGCGCGAGAGCGGCGGAGAGAATCAGTAAACCCATCGCCAGCCTCACCATTTGCGCGGTTCCGCGGCCGCCTCCTTTTTGCGCGCGCTTTTTGGGTTCCGAGGTCATGGCGCGGCCGGCAATCGAGGATCAAGGATGAGTTCGCTCACGACACTTCCCGGCAGGCGCATGTTTCCCAACGTGCCGCTGTGCGCCGTTAATTCGCGCCCGTTCCATTTGAATTCATCGATGTTCACGATCGAACCATCCGTCAGTCGAACGCGGGCGGCCGCGTGCCTTGAATCCATGGCGCCTCCGAAGTCCACTTCCGTGACCTTGTCGGCGGCCATCTCTCCCATGTCGTCTCCGAGAGTGAACTTTCCATCGTGCAAATCCTTCGGCGCCGATCGCGCGACGTCGCCGTTGTCGAGCACCGTCACCGGATTGACCATGCCGGATGGTCCCGGCAATTCACCGCTCCACGGACCGACTCCCACGTGAGAAAGGACGCATGCGGAGTCTTCGGTCGGAAGTGATTGGATGCGCGCGGTATAGGTCGGTTTGGCCGGGTGATCGCCCGCAATCCGCCGGTCCTCCTCGCTCGGTTGGAAGCGAAAGATCTGCACGCCGTTGAGGCGCAGTTCACCTGTGCCCGCTTTGCTATCCATGAAAAATTGCACCTTGAGAGGTGACCCCACGCCGACGGACTTCGTATCCAATGGGAAATGATGAAATTCGCCCTGGCGGCGAGTGCGAGGGTCGTAAACCCCGAGCGCAACATCTTCGGGGGTAATCACCATTTGCCAGGTCCGGTGGGTCTTGCCGCCGAAAAGCAGAAGCAGGCAGCGATTGAGCCGGGGATTCGGAGATTTCGCCTCGAACCGCACCTCGAAACGCTCCAGCGCGGGATCGATTTCCCGCTGCAGGTTCGGCCAGTGATTGCTCGCGGAAACCAGTTCGGCTCCGCGAGATTCCGCAGCCGGGATATGACGCAGGATGTAGACTCCATCGAGATAGACCCAGTCGCCAGACGAGCTCGTCTTCGCGCCCGCCGTGGGATCTGCGGCTTCCGGTCGATAGCGGTGCATCCAGGTGACCGGATTCCAGCCGCCCTCGAGTACCGGAAGTTGCGGGCTGGGATAGAGGTGCCAGAGGGATTTGCGATCGAGGGCGACCTCGCCGAGTTGCTCGTGTTGCATCCGCAGTTGCCGGTTATCCAGCGAGAGGAGTTTGCCGCGCAACGCTTCGCCGGTGCGCAACTCCACCGTCGCTCCGGAAGCGACCGCTTTCGCCTCCCCGCCGGGCGCCAGGTGGAGGCCGGCGATGAGCCGGGATTGAAAAGCGACCTCCTGCCCGCCGGCGAGCCTCCAGCGCACCACTTCGCCGGAGGTGGCGGAGAGCGCCTTGCCTTCCAGTTCGTCGCCGTTCTTGAAAACCAGGACATCCGCAGGTTCCGTCGGTAACTCAAATTTGCCGGAGGCAAATGCGATGGTCTGAAGCGCGTCGAGGGGCAACGACACACCCGCGCCAAATGCCGTGGTGCAATGCAGGGCGCCGTCGTGGATTACCAGGTTCCGGGCGCACAGTTCTCCCTGTCCCAAGATCAATTTCGCCTCCGCGTCGGCGAGAGGAGCCGGGTGGTTGGAAAATTCCAGAGAGGTGCCCGGCTGGCGCGCATACGATTTGCCGGAAAACGTCAGGTCCGTTTTGCCCATCGCTTCCAGGTTTCCGCCGAGGGCCGCTGCGTCGCCGATGGCGAGCCGGTCATGGGCAAGTTCCGCATTGTCTTCACTAGGAAGGATGCCGTTCCAAGGCCGCACCCGCAGTTGTTGAAATTTCAGCGTCGCAATGGAACTCGGAGGCGAGCCCGGAATTCTGCGGCTGAGGCAAATGGCGCGGATCAGTTGATTGGGCGACCCACCGGGGTGCTCCTGTTCGGCACGGACGACAAATTTCCAGTCGCCCACCTTCTGGCCATTGCGCCGCACCACGATTCGATGAGCGACCCCATCGTAAAAGACGCGGTATTTTACGGAGCCGCCGGTGGTGATCGTGTCCTTGGGCAGCGGCGCGGACTGCTCTTCGAATTTTTCGACCCAGAGGGTGTGCGAGATCTGCGATTGTCCGAACCGGATGGCCGCAGTTCCCACGCCCTGGCTGTCGAGAAGATTGGCCCGCGCTTCCAACGGCTGGAACCAGAGTGACGTGCCTTCCTCGCCGTCCGCGGGCAGCTCGAGTGCCACCTCCAGGCGCCTTGCGTCCGGGATCTCCCGGCCGATCCAATCCGTGCCGCGGACGGTGATCGTCCCGGTGGCGACATCCATGGTGGTGGAAAACGGCGCCCATCTTTCGCTGTCCAGCGGCGAGCCAGATGTCCCGATGGCGGACGCCGGGCTTTCGCCAAAGTGCAGCCATTCGATTTGCGCCCGGGGCAGGGAGATCGGGGTGCGATCGTCGAGTGCGATAGTGTAGGCTTGGCCGTCTGCACTGGTGACATTGCCGAAAAGCCAATCCCCTCCGGCCAGCTTCAGCGTCGCTGGGACCGCTCCGGGTGGAGGGGCCGGGAGGTCTTTCCGTTGCCTGGCGAGAGACGCCGGTGGCATCAAAATGCGATTGTCGGCGTCAACTCTTCCGATGGCGTTCGGTTCGATCTCGATACGCCGGACCGTGGCGCGAGGGAAACGCAAGGGCTCGCTGGCATCCGGCCGGCGCCAGATGATTTCGGACGGCGTGATTCCCACGAGCTCGCCGTGCATGCGCCGATCGCTCTGGAAAATCAGCGTTTGCGGGCCCACCGACGCGGATGCGTCTACGGCACTGCGCGATATCGACACGCCTTGCTTCGCGAAATCCTCGCCGAAAAGGTTGTAGTCCGGCGGCGACGGGACCTGCGCCTGGGCGAAGGCTGCGATGAGCATCGCCGCGCCTGCCGGGAGCCACCGCAGTCTCTCGTGCCCCGTTTTCATTTACGCACCTCGCGGCCCGCATCCGGAGTCGCGGTATTTTTCCCGGCCAACTTGGGTGGTTCTTCCACCATCGTGGTGTGCGAAGGGACGGGATCGAAAATGATTTCAGCGACGGTCGCGGCGTAGAGTTGCACATTCCCCAAAGCCGGGCTGTGGGCCGCCAGTTCGCGGCCGTCCCACTGGAAGGCGTCGACGTTGATGCTCGACCCGTCCGCCAGCCGGATGCGCCCGGCGGCGCGCTCCGCCAGCGCGGTGCCTCCGAAGTCGACGAGGAGCACTTTTTCCGTGGAAATCTCCAGCGGCCCCAGTTCGCTTTCCAAGATCCACTTTCCTTCCCGCCATTCCTTGGGCGCACCCGCCAATGCGTCGCCGTTGCGCAACGCCGTGGAAGTGCCATCCCCGGCTGCGGGGTGGGGCAAGTCACCGCTCCAGGGCCCGATCCAAATGTTCGAAAAGAGGAGGGACCCGGTATTGGTATTGGCCTGAAGGCGGACAAAGTATTCGTCTGGGACCAGACGCTCGCGCTCGTCCTTGCCCAGTCGCGCGACGAGCACACCGTTGAGCACGATGTCGCAGGTGCCCGCCTTGGTATCCACGAAGAATCGCAGCAGGCGCGGCCCGGACGCGTTCTGGAGTTTGTTCAGGGGGATCTGGCGCCACTTGCACTGGGGGCGTTCCGGGGGATCCATCACCGCCACTGCGAGCGCGCGGTTCGAGACGATGGTGCAGAGCATGATGCCACCGCGGCCGAAAAGCGTGAGAGCACAACTGGCGGGAAACCGGCCAGCGGAACCCAGCTCGAACCGCAGTTCAAAGCGCTCGAGGCCGGGATCGATCGCGTGCTGCCAACCTGGCAGAGTCGAAGTGGGGATAGAGAACGAGGGCGCCTGGCCGTGGAAAAGATAGGTGCCATCGAGGTAGACCCAATGCGCGCCGTCCGCGACAGGCGGCTCCTTGCTGGGTTCTGGCAATTCCGGGGTGGCCCAGCCCCAGCCCGCAGGGACGCGCCCGCCATCGATCGCCCCGAGCCGTGCGTCCGGAAAAAGGCGACCGACCCGGCTGCGCTCCAGCGTGATTGTGCCGAGTCGCGTGTGCTTCAGGCACACCTGTTTTTCGTCGAACGCCACCAGTTTGCCGCGCAGCCGTTCACCGGTGCGCAGCTCCACCATGGCTGTGGGCTCGCCGGCCCCGGTGGCACGGCCCTTTTCGACACCGCCCAGCCGCAGGCCCGCGATGCGGCCCGGTTGGAATTCCACTTCCTGGCCGTCCGCCGTCCGCCAGCGCACCGGGCCCCGCAAGGTGGCCGCGAGCGCCTTGCCCGGCAGTTCGTCGCCATTCTTGAACACCAGAATATCCTCGGAAGAGTCGGCTGTGGGCCGGGCGGGGATCATCTTGATCCGGTTCAGTTGACCGAAACTCGGGGTCGGAGAGTCGCTCCCTAAATTCCGGAGCACTTCTGACATTGGCATGTGGCCCACCGCGTCGCCTGCAAAGCGGAGCGTCTCGCTGGCATCCGGCCGTTGCCAAAGGATGTATTCGCCTTCGCTCGCGATCATTTTTCCGTGCAGTTCGCGCCCGTCTGGAAAGACCAGGGTTTGCGCATATCCCCCCTCTGCTTGACGGGCGGGCGGGACCGCCGATTCACCGGAAGCGCGCTGCTGCGCGGCTTCGTTACCGAAGAAATTGACCTCCGGTGCCGTCGCGTTCTTGGTCCGTGCGGGCAAGGTGTCGAACGCCGCCGGCGGGGGCTGGTTCTCCAACCGTAGCTGGGCGTGGGCGCTCACCGTAGCCACGAGCAACGCCGCGCCTGCCGTGAGCCACCGGTGTCGATTCATGCCCGTGGAGTGGCGACGGGACTACTTCTTGTCGCCGCTTTCGATCTGCTGGAAGTAGGATTGCAGTTGATCGCGAAACTCTTCCGGCCATTCGCCCGCGTTGCCGGCGCCACCGGTCTTCTCCACGCGGCGTGCGCCCGTGGTGTCCTTGGCCACCGCGCCGGACGTCGTGTCGCCGGCAAAGCTGCTCGAGGATTTCGCATTGTTGCCGCCCGACTTCCGAGCCTGCGTCACCTGCGCCATCATCTTCTGCATCATCTTTTGCTGGGAAGAGCATTTGCCGCCCTTTTTGTCCGGAGGCACGAGCAGTTCGATGATCGCCCCTTCCGTGCTCACCACGTCGGCGTCCGTCTGCGGTCGGCGCAGATCCTCGGTCACTTCGCCCGCCAGCTTCAGCGAACCTTCGATGGCCGGCTTGAACATCTCGAATTTCGATTGCGCCGGTTGCCCCGGATCGGCCAGCGGGTCGGTCAGCGCCTTCGGGACGCCGTCGAACATGATCTTCTGCAGCAGCGCGCCCAGGGTGCCGCGCAGGTCGTCCTGTTGCTCCGCGAGCTTCTTCGAGTCATCGGGATACTGCGCGTTACCCGCCTTCTTCTCATCCACCTGCTGGGTCTGCTCGCGAATGCCGTCCTGCACCACCGCGGCCCGCACCATCGAGACCATGAACTCCATGACATCCGGGTCCATCTCGCCGCCGCCCCCCTGGCACTTGCACTCGCTCTGCAACATCGTCGCCCATTCGTCGAGCTGGTCGCCCCACTGCCGCGCGCGCCCGACCGATTTCAGCCCGAGGTTCTGCTTCACAAAGACCGCGAGCTCGGTCAGTTCCGCGACCACTTTCTTTTCCGACATCTCCTTTTGCACCGTTTCGTACTTTTCATTCGGCACGCGTTTCACGAAGGCCGCCATGTCGTTGCCGATGCTGTCGACGTCCTTCGTGTTGGTGGTCTGCTTGTCCGCGGCGAGGCTGAATTCCTTGATCTTCGACGGCGCGATCTCGTTCGCCCGCAGCCCGGCGGTCTCCCGCGCCAGCCCCTTCAAGCCATCGGAAATCTTGTGCTCCGCCGCCGCTGCCGCGCGCATGCGATTGTAGAAATTGTGCGCGTAGAGATTTTCGTTCGCCTTGTTCATCTTCTTCGCCGCGGCGCGCATGGCGTCGAGCGCTTCCTGCTGCTGCTTCTGCGCCTGCGCCAGTTGCGACTCGCGCGCCCCGGGCTGTTGCGCGCCTTGCTGGAGCGATTCCGCCGCCTGTTGCATGGGCGGGTCGGCTTTTTGCTCCAACGCCTCGGCGGTCTGATGCCAGTCCGCCAGCGTCCCCTCGGGGATCTCCTTGTTCCGCATCGCATCGCGCATGATTTCGTGCATTTCCTCGGTCATCTTTTTCAAGGCCGCCTCGTTCGCCCGCTCGCTGGCTTCGACGTGCTTGATGTCCTCGCCGGCTTTCTCCTCGGGCAGGCTCTTCTTGTCCTCGGCGATGGCCTTCGCTTCCTCGATCTGCCGCTCTTCATCGCGAATGCGCTCGTCGAGTTGCTTGAGGACTTCGTCCATCCGCTGGCGCACGCGTTCCGCATGCTTCGCCGGGCTCAACACATAGACCGTGTATTTCCAGGACTCCACCGGCTTGCGCGTGGGAAAGTAGTCGAGTGCATAAGCGGCGATCTCCACCACGCTGTCCTCCGGAATCTTGTAGAGTGCCGGGGTGAAATCCAGCGGTGCGCCGAGATCCTTCTTCATCTGCCCGCCCGGCGTATGCGCCGCGTCGCCCTGGCCGAGGTCGTTCTTCTTTGAGTCGAGCCCATGGACTGTCCAGCCGACCCACGCTTCTTTCAGCCCGTAATCATCGCTCGAGGCCACGTTCAGCTTGAGCATTTCATTCGGCAGGATCGCGGTTTCCTGGTCGAGCCCCTGCAACTCCACGCGCGGCTCCGCGTCCTTGGTAGTGTTGACGCGCAAGGTGTAGGGTTGGGTCGGCGTCAGGCCATGCGTGTCCGCCCAGCGAAACACCGCCTCCGCGCCGATCTCCGCGACGGATTTCGCGGGCGTGGTAAAAGTTTCTTCCTTGATAGTCGCCGCCGCGTCCGCCTGCGCCGCTTTCATTCCCGCGTCCTTGAGCGCCCGGCTCGTCTTGCCCGCGAAACTCACCTTGCTGCCATCGAGAAATTCCGCGCTCCCGCCCTGGATCGCCACCGTCGCCGCCGGGTAGCCGAGGTATTCCGGCAATTCCACCCGCGCGGCCAGCTCCTTCATCTCCGGGCGATGCAGCGGCCGGATCGCGATGTCCCGCGACGCGTCGCCCACCCGCACGGTCAGCGTGCCGTTCTCCGTCTGCCCCGCGAGATGGAATACCGCGTGGCCGTTTTCAAATTTTGCCTGCTGCGGTTCCGTGCGTTCCAGGCGCGCGACCGCGGTGTCGGGCTTCCACGCGGAATCCGCTTTCAGCCCGCAGGCGATCTCGAATGGCTCGCCATGCGGCACCACCAGTTCAGCGGGCAACGCTTCCAGACTGGCAAAAGTATAGCGGTCGATCTGGGTCCAGGGATGCAGCCAGCGCGCGAGGGCATTGTTGGCGGCTTTCGGCACGAAGACGAAAGGCGCTGCGGTCAACGCCACCAGCAGCCCGGCCGCCAGCACCCAGCGCCGCGCCGGACGCACCGGGACCGCGCTCTGGAAATTGAACCGCGACGATTCGTCCGCTACCTGATGAATGGCCGCGCGGAGCAGCGACGGCGAAATATTCGGTGGGAGATCGTTGGTCTCCGTCAGCTCGATGATGCCCTGCAGGCGGTCGCCCAGGGTCTTGAAATGCCGCTGGAGCAGCTTGGCCAGTTGCGCCGGCCCGCGCCGGTTCCATAGCCAGTGTGCCGCCCAAGCTTGCGCAAACCACGCCGCCAGCACCCCGCCGCCCAAGGTGAGGAAAGTGCGTGCCACACGCGGCGTATCGACAAAGCGATCGAAGACGAAAAGGAGCACAAACGTCGCCAGCAGCCCGACGACTCCACCGGCGACCGCCGCCAAGGTCTCCATGCGTCGCAATCGCCCCTCATAGGTGCGAAGTTGCACGACCAGCGAATCCGGCAAAGTGAACGCATTCATGGCGGGGGAGATGTTAGCTGGAAACGGGGCGAGGGAAACAGTTCATTTTTTTGGGGTGGGTAGGCTCCGACTATTCCTCTTCTTCCCATCGCTCGTCGTGGCAGCGTCAAACAATAGCACCCTCTCATGAAGAGAGAAACCCCGTCACCTCCCAATCCCGCCCGACTTCCGTCGGAACTCGGTCGGCGATTGTCCGACGTAACGGCGAAAGACCCGGTTGAATTGCGTGAGTGAGCCAAATCCCGCTTCGTAGGCGATCTCGGAAATTCTCAATTGGGGATTGGCCAGCAAGTTCTTGGCGTGCGCAATGCGGGTTAGCGACAGGTAGTGGGTGAAGGTGAGCCCCGTCGCCTGCTTGAACATCTTGCAGAAGTGAAACGTGCTCACGTGCGCGGCCTGCGCGACTTGCGTCAGGGTGATTGGTTCCCCGCGGTGCAATTTCACGTACTGGCGGGCGCCGGCCACGGCGGCGGGTTCGGCGTTTGCTTCCTCGGTCGCAATGCGCTCGGCGGCGTAGGAGAGGTGTGAGGCGAAGACTTCGAGCAAACGCAGCACGGCATCGTACTGGCGATGGCTCATCACCCGCGTCTCGTGATAGGCCTTTTCCAGCGCCACCCAGTCCATCTTGATCCCGCCGTTGCGCAGCCATTCCACGATCCGGGTGAAGTTTCCAGCCTTGGTCGGGCGATGGGTGATCTGGCCAGTCGTGAGATAACCGAGGATGGTTTCTCCCGCTTTGACTGGCACGGCGGAATCGATCAGCCCGGCTCGGCACTGGGTCGAACTGGTGGCGGAGTTCGATCCCGCCTGGAGGCGCTGCTGCGTTTCCGCGCACATCTGGCAACCCGGTGCGCATTTTGCCATCATTTCGCAGAAGGCATTCGTTTTTGCCCCGCCGCGGAGCATCGGCCGCTTGCGGCCCTGAAGCTCAAACTTCAGGGGCATCCCGGTGGCTTCGGAAAAAGCCCGTTCGTAATCCAGCACGATCTCCGATTGCGAGAGACGTTCGGCAAGCGAGGAATCACCGGTGGCGGGCATACTGCCAACGCTACTCCATTACCGTGGAAGCGCACCGCAAAAAACGCCCTGCCTTGAACAAGGGGTGCGCAGCGCCCGCCCCTCTAGCCGGTTAGGTTTGCCCTAGAAAGAACCCACCCCATGAAACCAAAAGTAATCGTTCTCTTCAGTACGGACCTGTCGGTGCAGGAAACCGTGACCGATGCCGTCGTCGAAACCAGGCACGGACTGCGGATTGGCGCCACCCCGGAGGAAACCTTGAAAATCCTGCTCGGCGACCGCAGCGACGTCGACCTCTACATTGTCGATCTCGACGAAGACTCCCATGGTGTTTCGTTGCTGGCCGCGTTGAGCTTTCTGGCGACGTCCGTGCCGATCGTTTTGCTCACCGGCTTTGAGCCGAACTATTGCTCGCGTTTGACGCTGGTGAGCGGAGCGAAAGCCTGCGTCGGCAAGCCGATCGCCAAAGAGCAGATCGTCGCGGTCATCAAGAACTTGCTGGATCGTCCCCCGTCGGCGCGCTCCGATACACGTCTGCCGGGGCCGTTGCTGGAAGCCTACCCTTTGCAGAGCGTGGCTTGAGGGAGGGCGATGTTGTCCTCACTCGACCTCAAACTCCGCGTGCACAATGGTGATGATATCCTTGTCCAGCGAGGTCGTGTCGTTGTTGCCTTCCTCGGAGGTCTTCGTGGCGTTGGCGGGGTTGATGTTGATGATTCCCATGTCCGCCACGATTAGCTTGCCCATGGTGGCGTTGCCCGCCGAGCGCAGGATATTCTCCGCCCGGGAATGCGCGTCCTTGGCCGCCGCCGCGAGCATCTCCAGCTTCAGCTCGCCCAGCGGGGTGTAAAAGTAGCGCGGGTTCTCCGAGTTCACCGACACGCCTTGCTCGAGCAGCGAGGTGATCTCCCGCGAAGCCTTCTCGACGCGGGCGACATCGGTCGAACGCACCACGATGGACTCCCGGGTCAGGAAACCCTTGGAGACACTCTTTTCCGAGCGCACCGCCACGGTAGTGCCCGGCAGCACCTTGTCCTCGATCTCTTTCTCGAAAATCTCCTCCACCGTCGTCGACTGCGGCTGGATCTCCTCCGCCTTGATCCCTTGCGCCAGGAGGAATGCCACCGCCTTGTCGCGCCCCTCGCGCAAGGTCTGATAGGCCGCCGTGCGCTCCGGCGCCCTTGCCTCGATACAGGCCTCCCATTGGATGAGATCCGAGACGATCCGTTTCTTCGCTGAGCCCGTCACGCGGATGGTATGCTTTTCCCGATTGGCCCGCACTTCGCGCCAATTCCCCGCCGCGATAGAAGTGGACCAGACCATGCCGATCGCGAGGGCCACGGCGCCGATGGGACGCAGATAGGGGACGCGGGAAGCGGGTGGGAGAGGGGTGGTTTCGGGCGGGGTGCTCATGGCAGTTCGAGTGGTGTTTTGTTTTTGGGCGCCAGGTTGTGGTCCCACTCACCAATACGGAGCGCCCCGGCTGATTCTTTCAGAAATCGGCGTTTCAGGCTTACTCTGCACGCACCTGCGAAGATCATCCCCTTGCTTGCCCCCGGATGATTAACCACCAAGGCACCAAGGCACGAAGACAGCAAAAAGTCCTTTGGTAGAGCCCTTCCTATTCCCCTTCGTGTCTTCGTGCCTTCGTGGTGATTCTCCTTTTCCACGTCCTCGCGTGAAAATTTTCCGCAATGGAGCCAATGGAGCCAATGGAGCCAATGGGCCAATGCACTTTTTTCCGGAAAGGAGGGCATAATCGTGCGCATGAAAACCAGTGCCATCGAAGCCACCCGTCTCGGTAAAATCGCCCGCCTGCCGCTCGCCATTCGCGATTGGCTCAACGAACGCCTCCAGGATGGCGAACCCGCCCGTGCCCTCGTCAAAGAGCTCAACTCCCTGCCCGAAGTCCAGGAGATGCTGGAAGTCTATTTCGAGGGCCGGCCGATCAACGAACAGAACCTCAGCGCCTGGAAGCTGGGCGGTTTCCGCGAGTGGCAGCAGTACCAGCGCACCCGCGTGACGGCCCGCGATTTCCTTGGCGAAGCCGAAGCCGTGGAGGACGAAGTCGACGTCCGGCCCGAGGACGACCCGCGCTCCTTCCTCGACCGGGTCGCCGACC
>NZ_JBDUCX010000318.1:0-6707 GCF_040003245.1 Chthoniobacter sp. | reverse complement strand
TCACGGTCACGTCGGGTGGAAGCAGCGCTCCTCCCGCCAACCCCAAGGACGCCCCGGTCGTCGTGGCTGGCACCGCCAGCTTTTCGGCCATTCAAGCGGGCACGAACACGGTATCCGGGGTGATCGGCGGCACCGGTGGTTTCAACCAGAACGGCACGGGCAAGACCATCCTGACCAACACGGAAACGTACACGGGACCGACCAACATCAACGCGGGCACCCTGCAGGTGGACGGTTCACTGGCCGCGGGCAGCACGGTCGCCATCGGGACTCTCGGCACGCTGAGCGGAGCCGGCACGATCAACGGCAACGCCACTTTGACCGGCAACGGGATCATCAACTTTGCCTCCGGTGGAAAGATCCTCGGCACACTCGGAATCACCGGCGGCAATTGGAATGGCGTGGGCACGGTCAATGGCCTGATCACGGCCAGCAGCGGCGCTTTCAACATCAACGGTAACCTCACCGCCCCGGCCGGCCTGAACTTCACCGGCGGAACCCTCGGCGGCACCGGCACGCTCAACGGCGGCTTGAATTACACCAGCAGCGCGAGCAGCACGTTGAGCTTCATCATCGCGGGAGGCGGTTCGCTGACTTTGAACAACAGCAGCGCCACCGTCACCATCGCCCTGACCGATACCTACACCGGGGCGACCACGGTGAGCGCGGGCACCTTGCAGATCGGCAACGGGACGGCGGGCAATCTAACGAACACCAGCGGCGTAGCGGTCAGCGGCACCGGCGTCCTCGCGCTGAACCTGGCCAGTGGATCGACCTTCGCGCCGAGCGTCACGGTCACGTCGGGTGGAAGCAGCGCTCCTCCCGCCAACCCCAAGGACGCCCCTGTCGTCGTAGTCGGCACCGCCAGCTTTTCGGCCATTCAAACGGGCACGAACACGGTATCCGGGGTGATCGGCGGCACCGGTGGTCTCAATCAAAACGGTGCAGGGACGACCATCCTGACCAACACCGAGACTTACACCGGATCGACCAGCATCAACGCCGGCACCCTGCAAGTCGATGGCTCGCTGGCCGCGGGCAGTACGACCGCCATCGGTACTCTCGGCACTCTGACCGGCGCTGGCACGGTCAACGGCAACGCCACTTTGACCGGCAACGGCGTCATCAACTTCGGAGCAGGTGGAAAGATTGGCGGAACGCTCGGAGTGACGGGTGGCAATTGGAACGGCGTGGGCAGCGTCACCGGTCTGGTGACCTCCAGCAGCGGCGTTTTCAATATCAACGGCAACCTCACGACGCCCACGGGATTGGCCTTCACCGGCGGAACCATTGGCGGCGCGGGCACGCTGACCGGCAGCTTGACCTACACCAGCAGCGCGAGCAACACGCTCGGAGTCGTGGTTGCCGGAACCGGTTCCACCCTCACCATGAACAGCGCCAATGCGACGTTGACGGTGACGGCGAACGACACCTACACGGGAGCGACGACCATCACTGCGGGCACCTTACGCGTCGGTAACGGCGCGACCGGCAACCTGACCGGCACGAGCGGGGTCACCGCCAGCGGCAACAGCACCCTCGCGCTGAACTTGGCGACCGGGGCCACGTTCACGCCGAACGTCGCTCTCAATTCGGGTTCCGCCCCTCCCGCCAATCCCAAAGACCCTCCCACCGCGAGCGCCACGGCCAGCTTTGCGGCGGTTCAAACGGGAACGAACACCGTGTCCGGCGTGATCAGCGGAACGGGCAGCTTCAACCAGAACGGCATCGGCACGACCATCCTGACCAACGCCCACACCTACTCCGGCGGCACCAACGTCAACGCGGGCAAGCTCGTGGTCAACAATGTCACGGGCTCCGGCACCGGCACTGGTGGAGTGACCGTCAATTCCACCGGCACGCTCGGCGGAAGTGGGACGATCGCGGGCGCAGTCACCCTCAATAGCGGTGGCTTCGTTGCTCCCGGAGTCGGGTCGCCCGGAGTCGCCGGGACGACTTTGCACGCGACGTCCATGATGTGGAATGCCGGCGGCACGCTCAGCCTGCAGCTTGGCGCCACGGGCGACGAACTCGTCCTCACCGGCGCGCTCACCAAGGGCTCAGCCGGCACCTACACGCTGAACCTCATCGATGCGGGAATCACGCAGAGCAGTTACACGCTGGCGACCTTCGCCTCGACGACTTTTGCCCAGTCGAATTTCACGATTAACCTGCCCGCCAGCTACACGGGTATCCTCGTGGAAACGGCCACCAGTCTCTCGATCAATCTGACGCATTCCCAGCAGATTCCGGGCGGGTCGTCCGGGGCGACGTTGACCGTCAACGGCAATCAATCGACCGGAACGACGACGCAAACGATCTCGGGAGGCGGACTCACGTTGAGTCAAGGCCTTCGGATGAACAGTTCGATTGCACCAGCCGACGAGGGGGACAGCAGCAGCCAGACGACGTTCACCTTTACGCCCACACCCGAACCGAGCAGTGCCGCTCTGCTCGCGTTCGGCATCGTCGCACTCGCGGGCCGGCGTCAACGTCGGCGCGCCTGAGCGCGATCGACGTCCGTTGCTCAATCCAAACGCCGCCGCCTTACGGCTTGGGAGCGGCCGGGGTCGCTTTCGGCTTCGGCTCTTCGTAGTTGGGATTCGTCAGTGCCCCGGGTGCGACTTGCTCGATATTCGGCGTGACGTCCGCCGTCGCGTCACCCAGCGCCCACGAAATGCCGCCGGCCAGCACGTCCTGGAAAATCGGATTCGTCCAGACATCCTCCCGATGTCCCATGGAGGTATAGAAGACGCGGCCTTTCCCATGCTTCCGCGCCCAGGTGGCAGGATACGGCGGACGCTGGTACATCGGCCCCTCCATCGACTCGGTTTCCTGGAGCAGCAGCACGTGCAAATCCTTGCGGTAGTCCTTCAGCGAGTACCACTCCTCCTGGAAGGAAAAGCCATCGGCATGATTTTCCATCCCGGGGAATCTGGGATCGATGCAGCGCATCTTCGACACCTGCTGCTTGCCGTGGATGATGAATTCAGCGCCGAGCATCTTCACGTACGCGTCCGCCTCTTCACCGTGGTTCTTGTAACGGTCCGGACCTTTCACCGCTTCGTTGGCGGTGTGAAAGGTATCGGCCGCGCTATGTGAGCCGATGAAGCCCTTGCCGCTCGCCACGTAATCGAGAAACGCCTGCTTGCCCTCCGGTGACATCGGCGGATTTTTGTCCGTGCCCGGCGAGCAGAGATCGCCGGTGGTGTAAAAAAAGAGCGCGTCGAATTGCGCGAGGTACTGCGGATTGAAGAGCGAGCCGTCCTTGGAAAAGGTGAACTCCCAATTGTTCTTCGGCCCCATCTCGAGCAATTGCTTTTCCGCATAGCTGGGCTGACCGTTCTTGTAGGTGATCACCGAATGCTCGAAGCCACTCGACTTCGAGAAGAAGAGGATCTTGCGCTTGGGGCCGGCGGCGAGGATCGGGCGGGAAAGAGCCCAGCTCCCGAGCGTGGCAGCGGTGGTGGTGCGGAGGAAGGAACGACGATTCATGTGGGGTGGAGGTGGTGGAACGTGGGAAGGAAAGTTGCGTCCGATATCGCCCTGCTGTCCAGTTCCTTTCCGATTTCATGGAGGGAGTAAAAACGAAATCCAGACATCGCTAACGATCAGACAAGTTTCATTTGGGGGATGAATTCCGTTTGGCCTTTAATCCCTGCACATACTTCAGTTCACGCGCCGCTCTGGCATCCTTCGGATCGGTCGCGAGACACTGCTGATATTTCTTTTCCGCCTCGTCGAGTTTCCCGAGTTCCACGAAGACAAATCCCTGGCCACGCCGCGCGCGTCCGATTTCTTCGCCTTTGCTCACGGCGGGGCCGAGTGGCGCCTGCTCCTCCGCCAGTTGGAAGGAGAGCAGAGCCTGGGGCCAATCCTTCATCAGTAAATAGATCGAACCCTGCTCCGACAAATAATGAGAGCTAAACGGCGACAGAGCGAGCGCGAGGCGAATGGCGGCCTGCGCATCGTCGATCCGCCCGAGGTCCTGCAAGGCGTACGATTTCAGGAAGTAGGCGTCGGACCAAACGGAGGACAAGGCAACCGCGTCCTTCTTATCGGCCGCCGCTTGCAGCAGCAGCAACATGCTCTCCTCGGATGTTCGGGCGCAATAGATCTTCCGCTTGTCGCCGTCGTAAGCGGCTTTGAATGCGGCCGTCACTTTGTCGCATTGCTCGATGGCCGCCACCGGGTTCCTGCTGTCGATGAGGCTTCGGGCGTCCTTGAGCAGGGAGCGCATCTGCGGATCCTTGTCGGGATCCGCGGCCGATACCGAGGTCGCACCGATGGCCATCGCCACGCCGGCAACCAGGACTTGCATGACTACGTGAGGGGTGCGCATGGATCTCTCCCGAGGAAGCAATGGTGGACGAGGGAAGGCAACGAGACAACCTCGCAATCCACCGGCTTGACTCCCGCTCGCGAACCGCGCCAAATGCCCGCCCGCTCTTCGCAAAATTTAATTGCCAATAATTCCCACTCCTCACCCCACCCTACCCACCATGTCCCGCTTCGGCCTCAACACCTTCCTCTACGCCAGCCCTTTCACCAACGACAGCGTGAAGCTTTTCCCCAAGCTCAAGAAGTGGGGCTTCCAGACCGTCGAGATCCCCGTCGAGGCGCTGGAGCATATTGATCCAGCGAAAGTCAAGGCCGCCGCCGACAAGGCCGGCCTGAAGATCGGCAGCATCTGCGCGTGCATGGGACCGGGCCGCGATCTCCGCGGCAGCGCGGCGGACCAAAAGACGGCGCACGAATACGTGAAGGGCCTCATCGACCAGGCGGTGGTCCTCGGCTGCCCGTCGGTCATCGGGCCGATCTATTCGGTGGTCGGCCTCATCGGGCCGCATGACGACGCGGAGAAGAAGCAGCAGTTCGACCTCGTGGTGAAGAACCTCAAGCCGCTCGCCAAGTACGCGGAGAAGAAAGGCGTGAAGCTCTGCATCGAGCCGCTCAACCGTTTCGAGACCGATTTCCTCAACACCTGCGACCAGGGCCTCAAGCTCATCAAGGCCGTGGGCAGCAAGGCGGTGACGCTGCACCTCGATACCTTCCACATGAACATCGAGGAGAAGAACCAGGCCGCCGCGATCCTCAAGGCCGGCAAGCTCCTCGGCCACTTCCACGCCTGCGGCAGCGACCGCGGCACGCCCGGCGGCGATCACATCGACTGGGCGCCGATCGTCAAGGCGTTGAAGAAGATCAAATACAAGGGCGACATCGTCATCGAATCGTTCACCACCGACGTGAAGGTCATCGCCCGCGCCGCCGCCATCTGGCGCAAGATGGAGCCCAAGCGTGACGATATCGCGGTCAAGGGCCTGGCGAACTTGAAGCGGTTCTTCGGCAAGAAATAAGGCGTCATGTTTGCCGCCCGCCTCCTCTCCTGCCTCGCGCTCGTGCTTGTGGGCTTGGGTGTAAGTGTAAAGGCGCAGGCCGCGGATGAAGCGGCGATCCGCGCCTTCCTGCGCAAGGAAGGCCTTGGCGGATTGCGTCTCGACCAGCCCGCGAAAGAGGTCATTCAGTTGCTCGGCAAGCCGGAAAAACAGGGCAAGCTGGCTCTCCAGGAGGCGGACGGAAATTACGTCCAGACGTGGAGCTATCCGGCGAAGGGATTGCAACTCGTCATGTCCGCCGGCGGCAAGAAGGATGGCGCGAAAACCCTCGCCATGATCACCGCCCGGGCGCCCTGCGATCTGGCCACCCAGCGCGGGATCAAGATCGGCAGCCCAGCGAGTGCGCCGCGCAAAGCGTATGCCGCTTTCGCCGATCCAGACAGTCCTCCGACTCCGGATGCCTTTGTCGTCGTTTCGGTTTACGGTGGCATCATCTTCAACTTTGAGCACGGCAAAGTCAGCCGTATCTTCTTCGGCGCCGCCGCCGAATAGGCGCGCAAACTACTTCTAAGACCCCGCCGCCAATCCGATTCTCCCAACACTACCCACACATGAAACTCCTCCCTCTCGTCGCCCTCACTTTTCTCGCCGCGGCCTCGCTGCACGCCGGCGAAAAGAACCTCTTCAACGGCAAAGACCTCACCGGCTGGCAAGGGGTGGAGGGCTTCTGGAGCGTCCAGGACGGCTGCCTCACCGGCAAGACCACGACCGAAAACATGGTGAAGGAAAACACCTTCCTCGTCTGGCAGGACGGCGAGGTGGGCGACTTCGAGCTGACCTGCAAATTCAAGCTCGTCGACTTGAACGGCGACTCCAAGGGCTTCGGCAATTCCGGCATTCAATACCGCAGCAAAGTCGTGAAGCCGGAATACTTCGTCATCTCCGGTTATCAAGCCGACATGGACACCACCAACAAGTACACCGGGATGCTTTATGAGGAGAAGGGCCGCGGCATCTTGTGCCTGCCCGGGCAAGCGGTGACGATCAGCGACACCCCGAAGGATGCGGCCGACGCGAAAGCCAAGGACTTTAAGATCGAGGTTACTGGCTCTTCCGGCACCGGCGACGAGATCAAAGGAGCCATCAAGGCCGCCGACTGGAACGAGTACAAGATCATCGCCAAGGGCAATCACCTGCAACATTTCGTCAACGGCAAACAGACCGCCGACATCACGGACAACGACGCCAATCACGCGGCCCTGAAGGGTGTCCTCGCCCTGCAACTGCACAAAGGCCCAACGGGTATGACCGTGCAGTTCAAGGACATGATCCTGAAGACGGATAACTGATCGTATCGATCAGGACGACTTC
>NZ_JBDUCX010000103.1:0-22481 GCF_040003245.1 Chthoniobacter sp. | reverse complement strand
TTCAAGCTCACTCCGCCTCCTCGTACCAGTCAAAAGTGCATAACAGTCTCTAGGAGCCGGCGCCTCCCCGCCGTTACCCGCCGCAGAGGGCGAGGTTTCCACGCTGCCCGCCGGTGTCATTCGCAAAGGATCGCTGGCCAACCAGAAATTGATATTCGATGCCAGCGTCGCCGCCTCAGGGAAGCTGGCGCAGATGGGCTACACCTACGATCCGCGCCGCCATCATTTCCAGCCGTATGTCGTGAGCAACCCCCGCGGCACCCCCGGGCAAAGACGTTGGACCGAGCGGTGGATATTCGCGATCGACGGCAAAGACATCCCACTGACGATCGATTTCAGCGAGGATGGGCTCGGCGCTGCCAACTACACCATCCGCCGCTAGAGTGATCACCGGGTGAATTTACCCCTGCCAGTGATCTCCCTGAGTTCGACTTTGCGGAAGACGGTCTTCGCGTCGCCGGTGGCGAGACCGAGGAGGCGTTTGTCGCGCAAGATCCAATAAGGCTGTATTTCGACGTCCGCATAATCCGTGGGCCATTTGTCGATCGTCTGGCCATTGAGCACTACCTGGACGCCGGTGTTGCGGACCTTGACGACGGAAACGTAGGGTGTGCGCGCGGCGATGCCTTGCGGTCGGTGAAGGGTGGTGCGGTTGGCACCGAGGCCCGCGCCCTTGAGGTAGTGAAAGGTGAACATGCCGTCGGTGGACATGACCCAGAGGAAAGGGACGTCGCGATGGGCGAGCAGTTGGATGATACAGTTGGAGCCCGCGAGTTTTGTGAACGCGATGCGGAAATCGTATTCGTCGGGCGGATGATAGGGAATTTCGATCCGTTCCTGGCCGTCGCCGGAGGAAGAGACCGACTGCTTTTCCACTTTCCACGTCCCTTGCACGGTGTCCTTCGCGGGATCGATGGAGGGCAGGAGATCGATAAAGCCGTCGGGCGTGAGCGTCTGGGCGCGAGTACCGGTGCCGGCGGTGAGCCACATGCTGAGGCTGAGCAGGGCGGTGAGGACACGTGGGAGAACATTACCCGGGGAGGGGCGATGTCGTTGCATCAGTCTGTTCATAGGATCTCGCTGGGCGAAGCCGTCATGGCCCAGACCGCTTCGGCATATTTCACTCCGCACGTCGCGCCACGGTAGCGGGCGATGGTTTCCTTGAGGGTGCGCGAGCTGTCCGGTTTCGCCGGATCGAATTCCGTTTTGTTTACGAACGCCATCAGTCGGCCCAGCCAATCCACGGCCGCGTCCCACTCGTGCGTCACGTCCACGAAGGTATTCGGCTCGAAGCCGATGGTGTGGCGCGGGCCGTTGTCGAAGCAGTAGAGATGGCGCGGCGCGGCGCAGGCCCGGCCGAGCACCATGTGCGGCTGCGCCAGTGCCGCGCGGCAGATCGCCGAGGCCGCTTCGTGGTCCGGATGCCGGTCGTGCGGCCAGAGCAGGAACGCCGTGTCGGGCTTCACCTCGGCGACGATCTCCGCGACTTCGCGCTGCGTGTCTTCATCGAGGCGAAAGTGGGCCGAGGCCCGCGACAGAAAGCGCATCTCCATCCCCCGCTCGCGCGCCAGCTCCCGGCTCACCTCCAGCAATTGCGCGTCCCGCCCCACGACCGGCGGCCACGCCGCGTAGTCGCCGATCACCGCGACAATGACCACGCGATGATGCTGGGCGACCGCCTTGAGCAGGATACCCGGAATTCCGAACACGCAGTCATCGTAATGGGCGCCGATGGCGAGAATCGTCTGGGGCATGGCTGGCGATGATAGCGATTTTCCGCCCCGCGCCTCCACTCCCATTTTTCACCCTCTCGGACACTCGCTCACAAAAATCCCGTGCCTTTCGGCGCGGCGCGGTGTGTTGTGCGGATTCCCAATTCTCCTTCCCATGTCCGCCGTCACGGTCCAGCAAGCCTTCGACCTCGCGGTCCAGCATCATCAGGCTGGCCGGCTCGCCGAAGCCGAGGCACTCTATCGGCAGATTCTTGCCGTTCAGCCGCAGCATGCGGACGCGCTCCATCACCTCGGCGTCATCGCGCATCAAGTCGGCCGTCACGATCTCGCCGTGGGGTGGATTCAGCAGGCGGTGACGCTGAACCCGGGCAATCCCGCGGCCCATGGCAATTTGGGAGAGGCCTGGCGTGCCTTGGGACGGCTCGACGAAGCAGTGGCGGCGTATCGTGGCGCGCTGGGAATCAGGCCGGACATCCCCGAGGTTTACAATAATCTGGGCAACGCCCTCAAAGAGCAGCGGCGCTTCGACGAGGCCGCGGCGGCGTATCGACATGCGATCTTGCTGCAACCGTTACTCGCCGAAGCCCACAGCAACCTGGCGTCCGTCTTGACGAATCAGGGCCGCGCGGAGGAAGCGATCGCGGCGTGCCGTCGGGCGCTGGAACTCAAGGCGGATTTTGCGGAGGCCCACAGCAATTTAGGCGCGGCACTGGCCGAACTGGGGAGGTTCGACGAAGCCGTAGTCGCGGACCAGCGGGCGCTCGAAATCCGGCCCGACCTGGCGGAGACGCATCGCAACCTGGGCGATGCGCTCATCGAACTCGGAAGATACGATGAAGCGCTCGCCGCCTTTCACCGCGCGCTGGAAATCCGCCCCGGCGATGCGGACGCCAGCTTCAGCCAATCGCTGGCGTGGCTGCTCCACGGCGATTTCGCGCGCGGCTGGCCGGCGTATGAAAGACGCTGGGAGGCGCATCGGCTGACCCGGCGGAATTTTTCCCAGCCGCTGTGGGATGGCGCCGCGCTCCCGGGCGCGCGCGTGCTGGTCTACGCCGAGCAGGGCTTCGGCGATGCGATTCAATTCATTCGCTACGCGGAACTCATCGCGGAGCGCGGCGGCCAGGTCATTGTCGAGTGTCTGCCAGAGATGGTGGAACTCTTCCGGAGTGCCCGCGCGGTGAGCGAGGTGGTGGCCACCGGCGGGACGTTGCCCCCCTTCGATGTCCACGTGCCGATGCTCAGCCTGCCGCGAATTTTTCAGACAACCCTGGAAGGCATCCCGCGCACGGCGCCCTATCTTTCGCCCGATCCGGGGCGTCGTGCGCTTTGGCGGGAGCGGCTTGGCAGCGACCGAACCCGCCTGCGAGTCGGCGTCGCCTGGAGCGGCAGTCCGCGCCATCGGCACACGCGCAAACGCGACCTTCCCTTCGAAAAGCTCACGCCGCGGTTCCGCCTGGAAAGCGTCGAGTACTTCCGCCTCCAGGTGGACGATGCCGCCGAAGCGAACCCGCCGCCGTCCGGCATCTCCGGCATGATCGATCACCGCGAGCACATCCAAGACTTTGCCGACACCGCCGCGTTCATGGCGGAACTCGACTTGATCATCTCCGTGGACACCGCTGTCGCGCACCTCGCGGGCGCCTTGGGCCGCCCGGTGTGGACGCTGCTGCCCTTCGTGCCCGACTGGCGCTGGGGCCTGGAGCGCGAGGATACCCCATGGTATCCCACGATGCGCCTCTTCCGCCAACCCGCGCTCGGCGATTGGGATACGGTCGTGCAGCGCGTGGCCGGCGAATTGGAGACCATGGCGACGCAGAGGCCATAGAGCCATCGATTGGCGTGTTATACCATCTCTCAGAATTGTTCTAACGGTTGAGGCAGACAGGATGGAGGAGAAAGAGTTGGAATGAGGAAAGTAGGAAAACAGGAAACCTTGGGAGGCGGGCGGAGGTGGTTCGTCCGGTTCCTGATTGATCCCTCTTCCGGACTGGGGCCGCGCGGTTCAGTCGGGCAAATTACAAAAGGTGGTATTAGTTGGGAGCCAGCGAGATTGCCCTTTTACGCACATTTTACATGGCGCACAGGCGGCGTTGACACATCCTTTCGCCATCCCCCTATGCTTCGAAACGTGCAAGGCGCCTCCTCTCTTTTCGCCGCGCTGCTCGCCGCCGCGTTTCTCCTGCCTGCACCGAGGGCGCGGGCGGAAGATGCCGAAGCTCGCGCCTGGCGGATGAATGTGCCGCAGTTCGAACTGCGGGACGCCTCGATCGTGGAAAGTTTCCGCGCCCTGGCCGCCCGCAGTCGCGCGCTCGACCCCGCCCACGAAGGAATCAATTTCGCCTGGCCCGATGGCTTGCCCACCGACGTGCGCCTCAACCTGCACCTCGTGAACGTCCCGCTGCGCGAAGCCGCCCGCTACGTCGCCCGCCTCGCCGGCATGCGCCTCGCCCCCCGCGAGTACGCCTTGCTCTTCCTCCCCGATGACGACCTCCTCCCCAACGTGCCGCCGCCCCCGAGCTTCAGCGCCGCTGCCCGCACCGCCGCAGAACTCATCCTGCCCCGTGTGGAATTTCGCGACGCCACCCTGCCCGCCGCCCTCGCCTTCCTCGAGGCCGCGGCGCGCGCGGTCGACCCGCGCAAAACCGGCGTCAATGTCGTCCTCGACATACCACCCGAACTGCGGGACACGCGCATCACCCTGAGCCTCACGAACCTCCCCTTCGGCGAAGCCCTGCGCTACGCCGCGACCCAGGCCAATCTCGTCGTCGTCGAAGAATCCTACGCCCTCGTCGTCACCCTGCCCGACGGAACCCAACCGCCGCGCCCCGACCAGCAACCGCTCCCCGGCGAACCCGCCTCTCCCGACATGAGCCAGTGGAAGAGCCGCTTGGACAAACGCACCCAAGCCGCCTCCCCTGGCGCCGCCCGTGACCTGAGCGGCGACATCCAACCCGAAAAATCCGGCTACATCCCGCGCCGCTCCATGGGTGGCTTTCCCTCGTCGCTGGATCCCAACAATCAATTGGACACCAACGGCCGGGCGAAGTGAGGAGAAATTACAGGCCTATCCTTGCAAGACGGCACCGAATCCGTCTTTCCGAGGCAAGCAATGCCATGCTGACGGAGGTAATTCATGAGATTGGCAGCATGCTTCGGGCATGTTAGAATTGGTTTGCTCGCCGCTCATATTAAGCCACTTGCAAGAAGCGGCGCCTTTGGCAGGCCACTAATATTTTCATGATTGGATTCGAATTCGGAATAGGAACGCTGCTCGCACTCTTAACTTTTCTGCGGAGCGAAGTCGGTGGTCGCCACAATCACGAGGAGTTGCTTCGCATCATGAACGAGGGCGGCAAAGCGGAACAGTTCCGGGAGTGGCTCCGTCAAAAGCATCAAGTGGAATTGGTTCAGATGATCGACTCTTCTAAAATCGAGCTTGTTTCCGAATTGGCATCGCTCGGAGGTAGCCTCGATCAATTTGCATCCGAAGTTCTGCGAATTTCCGGTGACCTGGAAGAGCGTTTCCGTGACCTAAACAATCGCATTCGCCCGCCGGTGCTTTCGTCGCTATCATTGCCAACGCGGCCGAGAGCTAATGTTGCGATCAAGGGCCGCGAGCGAGAAATGAAATGGTTGGTTGAGAGCACGGGAGATATTCTTGTTTCAGGGCAGCCGGGGTCTGGAAAGACCGAGTTGCTCCAAACTTTCGCCGCAGAGCAGACCGCCCGTTTTATCATCACCGAAGATCCGGATGAGGCCGCCGCGGCGCTACTGGCGAGCCATCCTCCAGTTGTCGTCGTTGACGACGCAGGAACCAAGTATGACCTGATCATCCGGCTGAGGCATTTGCGCGCCGAACAGCGTCTGAGTTTTCGCATCATCGTAGTCTGCTGGCCCTTCGACAAGACGATGCTTAAGCAAGTTTTGCAGGTAAATGATGCGGCTACGCTCGATTTGGAAGGCCTTCCTAGGAAGACGATCGCCGAAATCATCTACGCCATCGCGGCCTCGAAACGTGTGACGGTCAACGACCAATTTGTCCGGGTGGTCGCCAAGCAAGCTCGGGGGATGCCGGGTTTGGCCGCATCTTTGTCGCTGGCGACGATTGATGCGACTGGTGAGGCATTGATCTCCGGGGAGTTGCTTTTGAAGGACCTGACTCCTTTCCTATTGCGCGTGGCCGGGCCGCATGCCGTCCAGTTGCTTGGCGCCTTTGCGTGCGGTGGAACGAAGGGTGTTGCGTTCTCAGTTGTTGCTCAGCATTTGGGGAAAGAGATCGTGCAGGTGATGGTGGATGCCCAGCGCGTCGCGCTGGCAGGCGTGCTGGAGCAGACCGGAAAAGAAACCCTGAGCGTACAACCTGATTTTCTTCGTAGCGCGCTTTTGAAGGAAACATTCTTCCCGACGGACAAGCTTGCTCTCCCCTGGGGGGTCTGCGAGGCCGTCATCAACTCCGCAGTAGAGCCGGTGCTCGGCTATCTGGAACTCATACATGCCTGTGGCCGGGCGGCTGCGCCAGTTCCAATAGAGCATCTTCGCGAAGTCACTTCGCAGATGGGGGATCCCAGGCTTTGGGAGGCGATGGCAGAGATGGACGAAAGAAACTGCGAGTGGGTAATCGAATCCGCTCCGGCGCTGTCCGCCGAGATCAAGCGTGCGGCGCTCCACTACACACCCACGCGGGCTATTCCTATTTTGCTCGCATCCGCCGTGGGGGAGACGCGGCCCCTCAACGCATTTACAGAGGCTGACCTTAGACTCCTGGAAGATTGGATCTGCGCGAGTTGGTCCAATGCTGTTGAGCGGCGGCGAATGCTTTTCGGGGCGGCAATTTCTTGGCTGAAAGCTGGAGGCGATGTCCCCGTTGCACTTTCCGCTGTTCGATTGAGCTTCGGCCTGAATCATCGCGAAACGGACTCAGATCCAGCCGATCCGCGGACCTTGCGTTTGCGTGACGCCCTCCTCTCGCTGGATGCCGCCCGGGCTGTGTTCGATCAGTGGAGAATCTTTCTCAGCGAGTTAAGCTCCATGGACGCTCCGCCTTGGCCCGGAATTACTGCGGTCGTTGACAACTGGCTTCACAGTGACACACGGCGCGGCGATGGCATACCGGATGATTACGTCGCGTTTCTGTTATCTTCGACAATCCAGATGATCGGAGACCTTCTTCCTATTGCTGGGGACAACCAAGCAGTCCTTCGATGGGCTTACTTTCGCGCACAAAGCCTCGGCATGCTCATCGAGCCCTGTCCGGTTCTGCCGGAGTTCTTGACGCTGTTTCCAAAGGAACCGTTCGATGGCGATTGGGAGGAGATCGAACGGGAAAATACCCGCGATGCGCAAGCGCTTGCCAATAGATGGATCGAGAGGCCGATAAAGGATATCGTCGGCGATTTGTTGAATTGGGAGAAACAAGCAGATGCACTTGGGCGCGTTTGGCCGCAGATGATTCCGGTTTTCGGCGCGAAACTGGCTGAAATCAGGTTTCTAACGAACGAGGAATTGAGCGTCGTTATTAGCAACGCGTCCTCATCGGCTGCGGGCCCATTTGTGGAGGCGGCGATCACGCAGGGGCGAATGAAAACTGAGCACTTTCAGGCATCGATCGACCGGCCGGAACTTCATGGAATTCTGATTCACCATACGCTCGCCGGCAGGACCCCAGACATCTATGAGGCGTTGCAGTCGCGACTTCCGCGATGGGAATCGTTGGTTGAATCCCTGTGCCTGCGAGGCGAGGTGACAGATGAAATGTTGGAACTCCTTTTACGGCACAAGGACGACCATCTGCGTCAGGAAGTTGCATTTTACATGTTCCGAGCGAGGCGAGGCGTTCCCTTTTCACTACGTGCTTCATGGAGTGGCATTGTCGTTCAATCCCTGATCAGGTTGGCGAATGGACACGACGCCGATCACCCATACGATCTGACTCAAATTCTGGCGTTCGATTCATCGATCGCTCCTGCCGTTATGAATGGGATACTGAACTCGGGCGTTGAGATGCATGGATATCTTGCTGGTGGATTGATATCTCACCTCGTCGCTCTTCTCGAAAAAGAGGAGCGGAAAGCGCTGCTTCATCGCTGCACCCACCTGGCCTATTCGCCGCTACCTCATCTACTGGTCGGTAACGATGAAGATCTTTACCGCGAATTGCTGAACATTGCGGAACTCAAACGCTTCTACCGTAACGCGTTGATTGGTGATCCAAATGCAGGAAACTGGATAGCACTTGCCAAAATTGCCTTGGCGGCGGGCCATTCTCCTAAGGACGTTTCTTACGCCGTGAACAGCGGCGGCTTTGGCTGGAGTGGTGGTCTCTCAAATTACTTTCAAGAATGGGTCGAGCGGTTCGAGAAACTTCGCCAGAATGCTGATCCAGACATTCGGCGTATTGCGGACGAAGGATTGAAGTGGTCGAAGGCTCAACGTGAGACGGAGCGCCGGTCTGAACGGCTGCAGGAAATCCACGGCTTCGACTAAAAGCGGAAAACCGCGGCCAGTCCTTTCAGAACCCAATTCCACCCGGAAGGTGGAACCACGCAATTCAGCCGAACGATTTCCCGCCGCGCCCAGCCGATAGCAACGCGATGGGGACACCGTCGATGGGAATCCCACGGTTCACGAGCTTGTTGGTCATGACAGCTCGATGCCATTGACACCGCCCGGCGCTCATTTTTGACTTGACTTTTGGCGAGCGATGTGCGACACCACGCCTGGAAATGGGGGATGGAAGATGGAAGATGGAAGATGGACAATGGGAGAGAACGCCACGCGAGTTTTGGCGTCGCGGAGCGGCCGGGGAGGTTCTTTGACAGACTGGGCGGGAGGGACTTGATGCAAATGAGATGCAGTAATGCGTCTACCTTCGCGTCGGGATTGGTTGCCGATAGCCTTTGATTGGCCTCGGACCGGGCCAGAGTAGAATCAGGCTGGTCAAGGCGGATCAAGGCCAGTCAAGGCTGGTAAAGGCGCGAATTTTTTCCGGATTGGCGCTTCGACCCAGTGGGCGCCGGTGTTCGTAGTGCCAGTCCATTGCACTCAGATATTCGAAGAGGGGAAGCGATTGGCGCTTACCCTGGTTGGTCGACCAGTTGGCTCAGTTGGCTTGGTTGCGGAAAATGGTGTTTTAAACCGCAAAAATAGTGATTTATCAGAGTGAGAGGAGGGATGGGATGCCGCTTCATGGTCCTCCGGCGGCCCTTGGCACGGATGAAGCTTTTAGAGGGCGCACCATGAATTCGCTCACCGCCCTGAACGTCAAGATTTACGCCGATGGCGCCGATAAGGCCGGCATGCTCGATTTGTACCGCAATCCACTCATCCAAGGGATGACGACGAACCCGACGCTGATGAAGAAGGCGGGCATCTCGGATTACGAGGCTTTTGCCAGGGATGTGCTGGAGACGGTGACGACGAAGCCGATTTCGTTCGAGGTGTTTGCCGATGATTTTGTGGAGATGCGGCGGCAGGCGCTGCGCATCCGCGACTGGCAGAACAATGTGTATGTGAAGATCCCGGTGCTGAACCCGGCGGGCGAGTCCTCGGTGGAATTGATCCGCGACCTGGCCAGGGAAGGCGTGAAACTGAATGTGACGGCGATCCTTTCCGAAAAGCAGATCGAGCAGGTGGCGTCGGCGCTGGACGCGGCGGTGCCCTCGGTGGTGTCGGTCTTTGCCGGCCGCATTGCGGACACCGGGCGCGACCCGATGCCGATCATGCGCGCGGCGCATGAGATCCTGCGCGGGCAGCCCAAGGCGGAGTTGCTGTGGGCGAGCGTGCGCGAGGTTTACAATATCTTCCAGGCTGAGGAGGCCCGGGTACACATCGTGACGGTGCCGCATGACATTCTGCACAAGGCGATCAGCATGTGCGGGCGCGACCTGGATGCGCTGTCGCTGGATACGGTGCAGATGTTCGATCGCGACGCGAAGGCGGCGGGCTTCACGCTGGCTACCGGCCGGCAGGAGCTGGCCGAAGCGGTGGCCGCGGCGATGAAGGTGGCGGCGTAGGGGGCTTTTCCATTTTCCATCTTCCATCGGCCATGGCGGTGGGGAGAGGGGAGAATAGCAAATGGAAGATAGCAGAGGGAAAATGGATCTCGCGACGAGGGGTGTAGGGCGCGTGTCCTCACGCGCCTGGATGGCGCTGCGATCCTGATCTTTCCCCGGCGCGTGGGGACACGCGCCCTACACTGCGGTCGACTATGCGGTGAGGCCGTTCTGGGCCACGACTCGGCGGTCATAGACCGCCGCTACAATCAGACGCTACAGTGGCGGCGAGGCCTTCGGTGGGGGAGCGGCGATTTTGTCGCGGAGCTCGAGGAATTGGCGCTGGTTCGGGCGGAGGCGCAGGGCTTCCTCGATGGCGGCTTTGGCTTCCGCGGGCTTGCCCATTTCGTCGCGGACGTGGGCAAGGAGATAGTAGGCTTTGGCGTCGGTCGGTTCGGCGTCGATGGCGGCGGAGAAGAATCTTTCCGCCAGCGGCCAGTGCTTTTCGTCCATCTCGAGCACGCCGCAGTTGTTGAGCGTGCCGACGTGGTGGGGATTGAGTTTCAGGGCGCTGCCGTACCACTTCCGGGCGAGGCTGCGGTCGGCGGTCTTGGTGGGTTCGTCGGTGGTGGGCTGGTTGCCGCGGGCCAGCCAGAGATTGCCGAGCGCAAAATCGATGTCGGCGTTCTTGGGGACGTACCGATAAGCGGTCTCGAGGTTTTGCTGGGCGCGGTCGAAGGCTCCGGCGGCGGCGGCGGGGTTCTGGCGCTCCAGCTCGAGCTCGCCGGCGGTGGTGGCGCGGATGCCGGCCTTATAGTGGTCGAGCGACCAGAGGCCGATGTCGCTGCGTGGGATGGAGACGAACCACGCGGCGCCGGCGCAGAGGACGACATAGAGACCGGCCCGCGCCCACCGGGCGGCGATGAGGTTTTGCCAGAAGATCCAGAGTCCCGCCGCGCCGAGGATCATGAGCCCGGGCACGGCCGCGAGCCGGTAGCGCTCGGTGACGAACACCGGCAGGAGGGCGCACATGTGCAGGAACACCGCCGCCACGACCCAGGCTGACCTGGGAAATCGCCGGAGAGTGGGGAGCAGCCCGGCGAGGCCGAGAGCGGCGATGAAGCCGAACTTCAGGCCGGGAGGCAGGACGCCATCGTCGCGCAGGAGCTTGATGATGCTGAGGTCGTCATACTGGTAGGCGTTCCAAAAATTCCCAAATTTGACGACTATAAGTCTCATCCATGCGGAAAAATGGGTGGAAATATAGGCGTTGGCCTGAGCCGACCAGTATTTTGAGACCTCCGCGCGGGTCAATTTTCGGCCTGCGGCCGACTCGGCGAGGGTGATGGAGTCCTTCAGGAGACCCTCCTGAGTAGCGCGGATGCCGGGAGGCATCTTGGGGTAGCCGGTGGCGGTGGGATTGTTGCCGATCCAGAAGTTGATGCCGCTGTGGGCGGAGAGCATCACCGGTTCGTGAGCGATGTAGTAATTGTGGATCCAAGCGGGCGAAGCGCCGACGTACACGCCCGCCACGAAGACCGCCATCGCCGCCGCCATTTTCGGCATGCGCACTCGCCACGGCTGGCCCTGCGCGACGCTGCGAAAAATGGCGGCGATGAGCAACGGCACCGCAAAAAGAATGGTGGCCACGAGCATGGCGACGAAGCCGACGAAAAGGCCCAGGCCGAGCCACGGTTTCCACCACGAAGATGCGCGCGTCTTCACCGCAAACCACAGACAGAAATAGTAAGCGAAGACGAGCCAGACAGTCGGCATGAGCACTGCGGAAAAGGCCTGCGCGGGTGTGAAGAAAGTCCAGGCCAATGCCGCGCCGATGCCGATGAAATCAGCCCTTCGCGGGGATGCGTAATGATTTTCGCTACGATCGCTGACTGCAAAAACTTCACGAGAAATTTGCCACAGCACGACAGCGATTCCGGCGTCGAGCAGCGCTTGCAGGATGCCGACGACAAAGGGATCGAAGCCGCCGACGAGCAGGAAGATGAGGGCGAGGCAATACGCGTAGCCGGGCAGGCCGTAGAAGGCTTGGTGATCGGTCCATTGACCGTGCGCAATTCGCATTGCCCAGTCGCTGTAGAACTTCATGTCGTCGCCCTCCGGCAAAAAGCTCAGCGAGTGCGAAAAGCGGACGAGCACGAGCAGCCTCACGCCGAACGCGAGGAAGAATAACCACAGGCCGATGGAGACGCGGCGGGGGTTGGAGTTTGGAGGGGGCTCGAACATGTGGTCAGTCAGTTGGCTTCAGTCCAGAAAGAATGGCGCGAGTGCAATGCGTGATTTTACGTATCAATCTGAATTGCCCCGTTTTCACGAATTTCTAGAAAAGTTCAATTACGTGGCATCACGACTGCTTGATTAGTTCTGAACAAAAAGCGGAGCAATCCGCAGTCAACGTCACCATTAACCGAAATCATAAATAATCCTATGTTGCAGAAACTGAACAAAAATCGTGGGGGCTTTACCCTCGTTGAAATCATGATCGTGGTCGCCATCATCGCCCTTCTGGCGGCGATTGCGGTGCCGAACTTCCTGCGTGCTCGCAAGCGCTCGCAGGCCACCCGCATTCTGGAAGATCTCCGCATCGTTGATTCGGCGATCGACCAGTACGCGATCGAAAACAACAAGTCCGGCGGCGCCACCGTCCAGTGGGTCGACATCCAGAACTACCTCAAGAAGGGTTCTGTGCTCTATAATTCCGGCGGCACCGACCTGCTCGGCAATATGTATAGCGCCGGTTCCTTCTCGGTGGACTCGCTGCCCAAGCTCAGCGCCACCAGCTTCCAGAAGCTGTCCGACGTGGCCCCGAGCGACTTCTGGTCGCCCTTCTACCCCTGAGCCGCTTAGCTTAGCTTAGAAATCACTTTTCAGCCGCCCACCTGTTCGCAGGTCGGGCGGCTGAATCTTTTTTGGAGAGATGGCGTTGCCGGGGTGGGCTGACCTTGCTGACGGCTTCCACCCGCAACCGAAGGCTTGTTACAGATATTGCCGCCTGGATTCCGGGGGTCGGGACTGAACCATCGCCGGGCAATACGCTGGAAGATCTGTATCCGCCCCATGGATCCACAGGGCCAGTCAGCCCAAAGGGCATGTTTCACTTCCGGGGACGGTCATGGAACGGAGAAAAACGCCCCAAAGTCGCAAATATGCGTCGCAAATTTGCTAAAAACGAAAGGCCTCGGTGAGAGGATGGGTCACAAATCCGGGCCGTGAATAATTTTTCAACAACACGTATTTATACGCATTTTACTCTCTGAATCGTGCGAGGCGATGCTCCCGGTCGTGCCGTTTCTCGGAAATGTTTTCTGTGAATTTGAGAAGGCGAAAGCGGACGCGGCAACCCATTTGCTAAATACCATAATCTATCCACGGGGCTGCAGAGCCCCACCGAACTCAAAACCGAAAACACAGACACTTAATCCTATGTTGCAGAAACTGAACAAAAATCGTGGGGGCTTTACCCTCGTTGAAATCATGATCGTGGTCGCCATCATCGCCCTTCTGGCGGCGATTGCGGTGCCGAACTTCCTGCGTGCTCGCAAGCGCTCGCAGGCCACCCGCATCCTGGAAGATCTCCGCATCGTTGACTCGGCCATCGACCAGTACGCGATCGAAAATAACAAGTCCAGTGGCGACGCCGTCACCTGGGCTGACATCCAGAAGTACCTCAAGAACGGCTCCGTGCTCTATAATTCCGGTGGCACCGACTTGCTCGGCAACCAATACAGCGCCGGCTCGTTCTCGGTCGACACCCTCCCCAAGCTCAGTGATACGAGCTTCGGCAAGCTGTCCGACGTGGCCCCGAGCGACTTCTGGTCGCCCTTCTACCCCTGAGCCACTTAGCTTAGCGTAGAGATCACTTTTCAGCCGCCCACCTGTTCGCAGGTCGGGCGGCTGAATCTTTTTTGGGGAGAAGTGTTCAGTTTTCAGTGTGCCGCCTTGCGTTCCGTAGGGCGATGCGGGTTCGTCCGGTGAAAACTTCGGGCGGAAGGCCGAAAACTCCCCACCTCGGCACTGCGTTCGCTTAAAGGGTAGATCGAATGCCCGCCGCTGCCCTTTCCCCTTTGCCTCCCTCGCCGGTCGACCGCTTGGTCCGTCCGTGGGTCGTCTTCTTGTTGTGCCTGCTGGCGGGCTTTGCCGTTTACGGCCCCGCGCTGGGTGGCAGTTTCGTCTGGGACGACTTCTATCTCGTTCGCGAGAATCCCTTCTTCCGCAGCCCCGTCTTCGGCTGGGAGGTCTTCCGGCACTATCTCTTCTTCGATTCCTTTTCCACCTACTACCGTCCAGTGCAGAACTGGTCCTACATGCTGGACTACTGGATCTGGCGCGGCAGCCCGTTTGGCTACCATTGCACCAATATCGTCATCCACAGCCTGAGCGGGTTCCTGCTCTTTCTGCTCTTGCGCCGCTTATTGCCCGGCCTCGTGCCGAAGGCGGCGGACGGCGGACGGGCTCGGTTTGACTTGGCGGCACTGCTCGTGGCGCTGGTTTGGGTGGTGCATCCCATTCACAATGCCGCCGTGGCTTACATCTCGGGCCGGGCGGACAGTCTCGCCGCGCTTTTTGCGCTCAGCGCCTGGTTGCTCGTCCTGCGCGCGATGGATAGCGGCGTCGTTGTTTGGAAAAAGGCCGCGCTCGGGTCGCTGGCGGGCGTGGCGTTGCTGATTGGCCTCTGCTCCAAGGAAATCGCACTCATCTGGCTCGTGCTCCTCCTCGTTCACCTGTTCGCCTTCGATCGTGAGCAGCCCTGGCGTGTGAAATGGACGGTCCTGGGCGGTGCCTTGGCCGTCTTCGCTTGCTACGCCGTATTGCACGCCCTGCCCGACTATCGAGCCCCCATGCAGGATGGGCCGTCGGCGCCTTGGGATGCGCGCGTGCTCCTCATGTTCCGGGCGCTGGGCGACTACACCGGCCTCATCTTCCTGCCCACCCAGCTCTACATGGAGCGCTCGATTTCCAATTCCGCGATCTACAGCACCGTGGCTGCGTGGCGCGACCACTCGCGCTATGAATATCTTTCCATCCTCGGCCTGCTCGCCGCGCTGGGCGCCATCGCCGGGTGTTGGAAAAAGGGGTCGGGCCGCTCGTGGCGCCTCTTCGGCGCTGTCTGGTTCATGCTCGCCTTCCTGCCCATTTCCAATCTCTTCCCGCTCAATGCCGAAGTGGCCGAGCACTGGATCTACCTCGCGAGCATCGGCTTCTTGATTTTCCTCGCTGGAGTCGTGCTGGCGTTGCCCGCCCGCGGCCGGGTTGTCGCGGCTTGGGTCGCGGTGGCGGCCATCGCCGGGCTGGGCATGCGCACCGCGATCCGCAGCGGGGATTGGATTGATGGGGAAACTTTCTGCGCGCGCACCATCGCCGATGGCGGAGCGACGCCGCGCATCCTCAGCTCGCTCGCCTCCATCTATGGCCAGCGCGGGGATCTGAAACGACAGGAAAAGGTGCTCCGCCGCACCATCGCGCAGTTCCCGGAATTCCCGCCCGCCCGCATGAACCTCGGCATTTGTCTTTCACGGCAGCGTCGCACGTCCGAGGCCGAAGCCCTGCTCGGCGCCACCACCCACGCGCAGGCCGATCAGGTCGCGCGGCAATACCCCCGCACCTGGCCGGCTGCCGTCCAGCTCGCACAACTGCGGCGCGATGCCGGGCACGTCGACGAAGCGCTGGCCACCATTCGCGAGGCGCGCGGACGATTTCCGGAGACGTGGGAGCTGGTGAAAGCAGAGGGCGAACTCCTGCGCGGCTCGGTCGGACCCGCCGCCGCGATCCCGATCGTGCAGGCATTCGCGGCGACGCATTGGTGGCATTACGATGCCCAGTCCACCCTCGGCGCGCTGCGCTTCGCCGCCGGTGAGCCCGATGCCGCGATCACCGCCCTGCGCGCTGCGAGCGCGCTCGATATCTACGATGGCCGCGCGCTGGCCGGCGTCGCCGAGATCGAAAATCAACGCGGCCGATCCGACGTCGCGCTCAACGCCCAGCTCGAGGCCATGGATCGCGACCCCGACCAGCCGAAGCACTACGCCGAACTCGCCTCGATCCTCGAGAAACTCGGCCGCCAGAACGCCGCCCACGCCGCCCGGCGCAAGGCGCAACTCCTGACGCTCGAAGCCCAGCGCGGCTCGCAAATCCTTACTTCTCTGCCGCTGGCGCCGTGAAATCCCCCGGCTTGATGATCGTCGCACCGAGATCGATCAGCGTGAGCATATGCGTCTGGTCCCCGGGCGGCATCTTCTTGCTCCAGGCCGCTTCGTTGTTGTCGTAAAATTCCGCGAACACCGCGTGGTACCCGGGGTGCATCCACGTCGGGAAAACGACGTTCCACTCCTCGGTATAGCGCCCTTCGCCAGCTTCCGGCGCGCAGATCCCTTTCACGATCGGGAAGAGCCGTTTGCCATCGGAGAGCACCAGCATCAGCCACGGAAACCGCCGCCGTTCACCGATAAAATTCCACGTCATCTGGATCTGCCATGCGCCCGGCAGTTTCCTCGTCACTTGCAGGTCGGCCAGCGTCGTCTGGTCGTCGATTCTCGTCGGCGCGTGCTGTGATACCGGCGGCGGAATCGGTTCCCCGCGCCGCAACACCGCCACCGCATTCCGCGACTGCGTGCGCCAGTGCGCCTGGATCAGGTAGTCGTTCAGCAGCCGATCGCTCGACGGCACGGAATGCTCCGCGTCGATATGACTCCACGGATGGTAATACCCCGCGACGGTATTGAACGTGAGCGTATCGCCGTAATCGATGACCACCACATCCGCCGTCGGCGGCGGGACGTAGGCGACGACGCTCAGCGTCTTCAAGCCCTTCAAGATATGATGCAGCGACACGAGCTTCTCGCGCTTGGCGAGATGCGGCAGAAAGCCGAGCCCGGCGGTCACGGACGCATCGTCGGGAATGTCCGCGATCATCTGCGCCTTCCATTCGCGCTCCTCGAGCACCGCGCTGAGGCCGGGAATTTCGCGCGCAATCTCCCGCGCCGGGCCGAAGCGGAAATGGGCCAGCGCACAGGCCACCAGCACCGCTGCGGCAATCGCCGTCTGCGCCCGCAACCGCGTCAGCGCCTCCGCCGCTGCCACCCAGAATAGCGCGAGGAACGGCGCCGGATAATGCGCCCCGAGCGTCCACTCCGAATAGCGGTAGGAGAGCAGGTGTTGCAGCAGCAATGGCGCGGAGATCAAGAGCCAGCGCGGGCGCAGGAGCGGGAGCAACAACAGTGGCAGGAGCAGCGCGGGCAGCATATCGCCTTGCGCGGAAGGGGAGGAAGGGTGCGCGTAAAGCGCGGTGCGCAACGCGCCCAGCACCAGATGCGGCTGCGTGAAAAACTTGTGTATGATGTCCCCCGGCGAATTGCCGAGATGCCCATAGAGCTGGAGATAATCGACGTTGCCTGCGTTCAGCGCCGGGCTGATCACCTTGCCGAAAATCAGCAGCCACCCCACCGCGAGGCCCATGGGCAGAAAGTTCCAGGCCATCTGCCATTGGCGCCCGCGCTTCCATTCCAGCACCGTGAAGACCGCGCCGTACATGAAGAGCAGCGGCGCCATGTTCTCCTTCACCGCCAGCACCGCCACAAACCACAGCCAGAACCGCCCGTAACGTTCCGCCAGCCGCGCCTCCAGCAGCAGCAGCAGCAGCGGCGCCGCCAGCGCCTCCGGATGAAACTCGTAGATGCCGATCGAAAACGTCACCGGCGAAACCACTGTCGCCAGCGCCAGCAACAGCGCCGCCTTCGGCTCCAGCTTGAGCAATTGCCCGATCCGCCACGCCGTGAACGGCATCGTCGCAAACGCCAGCGTCTGCACCGCCACGAAGAGCATCGGATGCGGGCAGATCGCGAAAAGCGGCAGGAGCAAAAAGACAATCGGCTCCGCGTGATTCCCCATCAGCGGCACATTGAGCAGCGACACCATCCACTTCCCGCGCAGCGCCAGCCACAGCGCCTGCACATAAAACGCGAGATCGAAAGTCCCGTACTGAAACGTCCACCAATGCCACCACGAAACCGTAAACGTCACCGCCGAAAACAGCAGCGCCACCCAGATCAAGACCCGGCGCACAGTGGAGTTTTCAAGAGACATTCCGCTGGCTCATAGCGGGCGAGCGGGGAAAAGACAACTGCCCCCATTCCCCTGCATGTTAAGCTGGGCGTCCCCCATGAAAGCTCCCTGCCTGCTTCTGTTCCTCGCGCTGGCTCCCATCGTCGCCCTCGCCGAACCATCGCCTCGGCGCGTGGAGGTCACCCGGGATCTCTGGATTTCTTCCTACGAGAAGGAGCGCGAGGGGAACAACGGCGCTTCGCCGAAGCTGAAGCTCAAAGGCATCCAGGAGTTTTTCCTCGTCGATTTCGACCCCGCACCGCTGCAGGGGCAGCGCGTTGTGCGCGCGGAGTTGCACTTGCATCTCGAGGGCACTGAATCGCTCGGGCGCGTCACGGTTTCGAGTGTTGCGGAGGAGTGGGTCGAAGGCAGCGGCACCAGCTATGCCCACGTGCCGGGTGCGAGCAGCTTCGCCTGGGCCCGCACCGGCGAGCAGCGTTGGCGCGATGCGGATATCACCGGTGCGATCCATGGCGCCGGGGGATCGCTGTGGGGATTTGGCGACGCGACGCCGCGGAATGCCGAGGGCTGGCAGGTCATACCCGTCGCGCCCGAGGTAGTGCAGGCGCGGCTCGATGGGCGCAGCCACGGCTTTTCGGTGATGGACGACGTCGGCAACGAATACACGCGCCATGGCGAAACCATCGAGTATCGCCAGTTCCCCAATCGCTATTTCACCAGTCGGGAAGGGTCGCGCAAGACGGCGCCGTATTTCACGCTCTGGCTGGACGATGGTCCCGCGGCGCCAACGCCCCAAGCCCCCACGCTGCTGCTGCAGAAGACCGCGGCCGCAAAGTTGCCGGAGCTTCCGACGACGTCACCAGGTGCGTCGCATGTTCCTCCCTTCGCGGCGCGCGATGAATTCGGCGAACCGCTCGCGTCGCTGGATTTCTTTGCGGCGCGCAATGAGTCCATCGCCTTTTACGTGGAAGCGCCTTCCGCCGGCAGCGTGGTGGAGGGAGCGGCCGGGCTGCAGGTCTCGCTGTTTTCCATGCGCAAGGTCGAGGGGCACTTCGATCCGCTCGTCCCCGCCGGATGGAAAACGGCGCCGGATTCTGAGGACGCCGGTACTTTCGTCGAAGTGTACGTGCCGCGCGACGCGAGCCCGGGAGCGCACGCCGTCACCCTCGCCGTCGGCGGCCAGCGGCTCACCTTCGCCGTCCACGTCTGGAACTTCACTTTGCCCGATCGCCTGTCGTTCATCCCGCAGATGAATTGCTACGGCCTGCCCGGTCATGAGCGCGATTACTACCGGCTCGCGCACGAGCACCGCACCACGTTGAACCGTCTCTCCTACGGCTGGACCGGCAAGGTGAAAGCCGCCCCGAAGATCGAGGCCGATGGCCAATGGGACTGGCGCGCGTGGGATGCGGAGTTCGGTCCGTTGCTCGATGGTTCGGCGTTCGAGGGGACGCGGCGCGGACCGGTGCCGCTGGAAGCGTTTTATCTGCCGCTCAATGAAAACTGGCCCATGGATCAAGAGCGGCATTTCCGCGGCGGCTATTGGATCGAGAACGCCTACGACGACGGCTACTGGCCGGAGTTTCGCGACGCGGCGGCGCAATTCGCCCGGCACTTCGCGGAGAAGCAATGGACCGAGCCGGTCTTCGAGTTTTATCTCAACAACAAGATCTATTTCAAACGCGACCGCGGCAATCGGTGGGACGCCTGCAGCGCAGCGTGGATCCTCGACGAGCCCGTGAATACGCAGGATTTTTGGGCCTTGCGGAAATTTGGGCTCGAGTTCCGGCGCGCGGTCAATGCCATCCCCGGGCCGCACCTCGCGTTTCGCGCGGACATCTCGCGGCCCGAATGGCAGCGCGACATTCTCGATGGCGTCACGAACACCGAAGTCGTCAGTGGCGTGCTGCGCACCTATCGCGACCGCGTCATCGGACGCGCGCGGCAGTTTGGCAACCAAGTCTACATGTATGGCTCCGCGAATCGTATCGGCACGCCCAACATCGTCCCCGCCGCATGGTGCGTGGAGACGTGGTCTCTTGGCGCGGATGGTGTGGTGCCATGGCAGACGATCGGCAAAGAGAGTGCGTGGACGAAAGCGGACGAGCTCTCGCTTTTCTATCCCACCGCCGATGGTCCCGTCCCCAGCCTGCGCCTGAAATCCTTCCGCGCCGGCGAACAACTCGTGGAATATCTCACCCTGTATTGCGCGCTCGCCGGTGAAAGTCGCGACGCCGTCGGCGCCGCCATCCTCGCCGAGCCGGGAATGCAGGCCGTGTTGAAAAAGAAATCCGAAGCCGACGCCGGCGATTCTCTCTTCGGCACGGATGCCCACCGCTCGCTCACCTCGCTCCGCCAGCGCCTCGGCACCTGGCTCGACACGAAAGCACCCGCCCCGCGGGACCGCTGGCACGATCCCCGCCCCACGCCCCAGAACCCGTCCCAAGTGCGCACGATCACCGCGATGCCCGCGCCGCAGTGAGTCTCCCGGCCGGTTTCGGTTTTCGCTAGATCCTGATAGACCGGCCTCGGTTGCGCCGCCGCTGGGCTAAGTGCAGAAGGAGGCTGGAGGAAAAGCTGCGTTCCGGTAACTTGGTCGCATGAAGCGAAGTTTTACCGCGGTCATTAAACATGATGAGGGCTGGTGGATCGGCTGGATGGAAGAAGTTCCCGGCGTGAACAGTCAGGGCCGGACGAAGAAGGAGCTGCTGGCCAATCTGCACTCGGCGCTCCGCGAGGCCCTGGAGATGAATATGACGCCATGAGCATAAACGAGATTCTCGCAGAGATCCCGCGCTTGAGCGCTAGCGAACGGGAAGTGCTTATCCATCATCTGATGGAAATGAATGAGGGATCGGATCCAGAAAAACGCCGAGAATGCCGTGCATGTACTTTGGAACCTGCCCTGGAAACAAAATGATCACACGCCTCCGGAATGCCGTCATATATGCGTCCCTTGGCGTAATGGGTCTTCTTTCACCTCCACAAAGTGTCGCGATCGAAGTTGGTGACGTTAAAATAGTAGACCATCCGGATCGGTGGACTGAGAGACGCAGAGAGTATTCGTTGATCACCAATGGAAAGTCTGATCAGCGATTTTATTTTGCCGCTAATGAATTGCGCGCGATGGACGGGCATTTCTTTTGGAGCCTCCGCATCGTGCTGGCAAACGCAGATCAATGGGCGCCTGAGGTTCGTTCTAATGAATATTTAGAAGCAATTTATAGTTGTGTCGACCAGTTCGCCCACGATTTTCCCGACGCAAATGTTGCGTCTGTTTGGATCGAATTCACTGACGATAGCAAGCTTTGGGCTGAAATAAGAAAGAGCCTCGTTTCTGTTCTTGAAGAGAAACGAGGACCTGCAACAGAATTTCCCGCCGAAGCCACCGAAACGGTCGTTCGCCTGCTTAATACATCCCCTTATATGCACGAGATTGCTTCGTCGGTTGCCAGGCGTTTGAATCGCGAAAGCACAGCGGTTCACTTGGCAAGTGACGGCATCGCTCTAGACGAGCAGTCTCATGGAAAACCTTGGAATTCATTACTGAAGACTCCGCACCTCGGAATCGCTATGAGTTCGATATCGGTGACTATTGGTCTCAAACCTTTGGACAAGCCCGTCCGATGACTTTAAGGGCCACCGTCTAGCCCGTGGGCGCCGCGGTGATTGAAGCCGCACCAGTCAAAACACAAACGGCACGCCGAGTTTTTGGAACTCGGCTTTTTGTTCGCTGAGCCATTTGTCGCCGAGTTTGTCGAAGCCGCCTTTCGTTTTGTAGTCGGCGAGGAAGGCGTTGACCTGGGTGCGCAGGGCGTCGTTGCCTTTGCGCAGGCCGATGGCCCAGGTTTCGGATTGAAAGGGGGTGAGGATGGCGCGGGTGGTGTCGGGGTTTTTGCGCCAGTTTTGCAGGGTGGAGAGCTGGTCGAAGAGGAAGGCGTCGGCTTTGCCTTGGGCGACTTCGAGGACGCAGGAGGCGGGTTGGTCGAGGACGAGGACGCGCGCTTTTTTCAATTGCTGCGTGGCGTAGATGTGGGCGGTAGTGCCTTTCACCACGGCGGCGGAGCGTCCGGCGCGATCGACGTCGGCGATGGATTGGATATCGGTCTTCGCGCCGACGAGCAGGCAGAGGCCGGTCTTTAAATACGGCTCGGAGAAGTCGATGGATTGCGCGCGCTCGGGCGTGGCGGTCATCGAGGAAATGACGAGGTCGACACGGCTGGTCTTGAGCGCGGGGATGAGGCCGGCGAAAGGCGTGTTCTCGATCTGCACGGGGCGGTGGAGAAATTCGCCGAGCGCCTTGGCGAGGTCGACACTCACACCGATGGGCGCGCCGGTGGTGTCGCGCGTCTCGAACGGCGGATAGCTCAGGTCCATGCCCACGATGAGCGGTTTGTCGGCGGCGCGGGTGGCGGCGACGAACGCGAAGAGGAAGAGGAGGGCGAGGCGGTGGAAGGATTTCACGGGGCAGACGCTAGGTGTTCCGTTTTCAGTGGGCGAGGCTGACTTTGATCGCGCAGCCAAAAGGAATTTACCGCCGAGGCGCGGAGGCGCGGAGGGGGGGGAGAGAGATTCGGACCGGGAGACAATGAGACAATCGGAGGGCGCCCTCTCTCTGGGTCCGACTCCCAGTCTCATTGTCCTCCCCCTCCGCGCCTCGGCGCCTCGGCGGTTTTTATTT
>NZ_JBDUCX010000317.1:0-6759 GCF_040003245.1 Chthoniobacter sp. | reverse complement strand
ACGATCGCCGTCTTGCCCACGCCGGCTTCGCCGATGAGCACGGGATTGTTCTTCGTGCGGCGGCAGAGCACCTGGATGACGCGCTCGATTTCGCTCGCGCGGCCGATGACCGGATCGATCTCGCCCTTCTTCGCCAGCTCCGTGAGGTCGCGGCCGAAGGCGCGCAACGCGGGCGTCTTCACTTCCTTGCCCCCGCGCGATTGCGGCTCCTGCGCGCCCTGCTCCTGCTCGGCTTCGGGCGGCGTGAAATTCGGGTCGAGCTCCTTGAGTATCTCGTTGCGGGTGCGCTCGATGTCCACTTCGAGGTTCTTCAGCACGCGGGCGGCCACGCCTTCACCCTCGCGCAGCAGGCCGAGCAGGATGTGCTCCGTGCCCACATACGAGTGGTTCAGCGACTTGGCCTCCTTGCCGGCGAGCGCGAGCACCTTCTTCACGCGAGGCGTGTAGGGGATGTTGCCCACCATCTTGGTCTCGGGGCCGCTGCCGACTTGCTTTTCGACCTCCATACGCACGGTCTCGAGGTCGAGTCCCATTTTCTGGAGGACGTTGACCGCGACACCCTGACCGAGCTTGATAAGACCGAGCAACAAGTGCTCGGTGCCCACGTAGTTGTGATTGAACCGGTCGGCTTCCTTGCGAGCAAGGGCGAGGACCTGTTGAGCACGCGGTGTGAAGTTATTCATCATGTGTGACAGAAGCGTTCTCCGTGCCCGCCGCCGTCCTCGCATGTCGCGAAGGTCGCAGCTTCTTCGGGAACGCCTCCAATCTGAGGGCAATACGACGCCTGTGCAAGATAGGACCGGTGATTAATTGAGAAAATTTTCATCCGCCACGGACAGGCGCGACTCTGAAATATTTTCGTAGAAAGACGAAACCGGGTCCGCAGCCGTGCTCAAAGCGCCACATTTTGGCGCACCCGTGCTCACATCGCGACACCGCATCTGGACAATCTGTCGCGGAAAGAGGTCCAGAATTGGAACCGAAGGACGCAAAGGGAACGAAGGAAGTCGGGCAGCACGATTCGCTCACCGCAGGGGCACGTTCATTGGTGGCAGGGCCTCGTTTAAAAAACTCGCACCTTAAATCGCCTTAAGAGGGCTTAAGGCACCTTAAATCGGCTCGCGCGGTCGGTCTTCCTCCTCGTCGTCCCTCGTTCTCGAAAAGCGGAAGCGGATCGAGGACGGGGGACGAGAACGAGAACGCGGAGGACCCGCTCGTGCACATCCGATAGCCACGAAGCGAAGTGAAAAAAACGAGGCACGATTAGGCACGACCAGGCACGATTACTCTGGACTGGCCATTTCCAATGCCCCTGCCGGCGGCCTTATGAAGGGCGGGCTGCGCCAGGACGCGGAGAAGCGAGGCCGCCAGGTGCTTTTCACCCGTTCGGGTGGAGGAATCGAGTTGAAGTTCATGCGGGGAAGTATGCCATGACTCCGCGCAAAAAGTGCATCGCTCCATTGGTTCCATTGGCTCCATTGCGGAAAATTTACCCTGCACGCCTCAAAATGTCGGTGCGGGAGCAGGCAGCCAGAAAGTTTACTTCGGACTGCTAGTCAGCACCCCGTTCCGGCCCACCTTAAACTGCCGCACATACACGTTGCCCTTGTAGGTCGCCCTCACGGTGTAGGTGAAAGAGCCCATCGCCCATGGCTCCCGCCAGCGGCCCGTCCATGCGGGCTCGCCATTATAGTTCACCTTGCGGTCGCGATACTTGTAGACGACGCTGCCTTTCTCCCGGCCCACCGGCAGTTCCACGTGGATGACCGCGCGCCGCACGATCACGCGTTCGCCTTTGTCCTTGAACGTCGCTCCCGCCTTCACCGATTTCTCCGTCAGCTCGCAGTCCGGCAGGATCTCAAACTTCTTCGACCGCGCCTCCGTCGCATCGGCCTCCTGGCGAATACGCTTCGCCTCTTGGAACCAAGTCTCCGCGTGGAACGCGAGAGGCAGCATCGCGCAGCAAATCGCCGCCAGGAGAAAACCGGGATGTTTCATATTTTGAGAGCGGCGAAGATGGCGGTGAGGTAGGCAAAGTGTCAGGTTAAATTTGGGTGTCGGAATGCCGTGTCGCCGCGCGGCTTGAGCCTCCCGCCCATTGTCATTTGCCGCCGCAGGTGCTGTCATCCACTCCGCGCCCCTCATCGATCGCGCTCTCCCATGAATAACTTGTCTCTCCTCCCCTTCCGAGCCCCCGCCGTCGCCCTGCTCGCGGCCGTTCTCCTCATCCTCCCCACCCAGACCCAAGCCCTCGAACCCGTCCCCTCCGCCGAAGCCGCCGTGCAACGCTTCCGCACCGCGTGCGATGGCGAGCTCGTCAAGGCCGTCCCGCCCGAAACGATGAAGCGCATCAATGCCATGCGCGAGTCGCCGTTCCTGATGATCGCGCGCAAGTCGCACGTCGACATCACCGAGTTCCTCGATCCCGGTTTCGCCGACGCCATTGCGAAACACGCGCTCTACGGCTCGCAAGCCGCCCTCACGCAATCCACCGGCGATGTCTGGGTGCTCACTTACGGCAATATGAAAAGCACGGTCGTCTATCTCGACGCCATCTCCGGCGCCGTGCTCTGCATCGCCATTATCCCCGAGGGGTGAACGCACGGCCTGGCTGCGACCAACGCCCACCGCACGCCCGAACTACGAGCAACATGAAGACCGAAAAAGAAAAGATGCTCGCCGGGGAACTGTACGATCCGCTCGACCCGCAACTCTCCCGCGAGCGCCAGCGCTGCCGCGATCTCTGTCAGGCGCTCAATGCCTCCCGCGAAGATCAAGTCGACGAACGCCGGCGCCTCCTCACCGAACTCTTCGGACGCGAGACCGACGCCTGGATCCAGCCGCCCTTCTTCTGCGACTACGGCACCAATGTCACCTTGGGCACAAAAGTCTTTTTCAATTTCAACTGCGTCGTGCTCGACGTCATGCCCGTCACCATCGGCAACAACGTGCTCTTCGGCCCCTCCGTGCAGATCTACACCGCCACCCACCCCATCAGCGCCGTCGAGCGGCGCCAATGGCTGGAGTCCGCCAAGCCGATCACCATCGGCTCCGACGTCTGGGTTGGCGGCGGCGCGATTCTCTGCCCCGGCGTCACCATTGGCGACCGCACCATCATTGGCGCCGGCAGCGTCGTCACCCGCAGCATCCCCGCCGACGTCATCGCTGCGGGGAACCCGGCACGGGTCATCCGGGCGATCGAGGGTTAGGCGTTCCCGCGTGGTTAGGCCGCGCCCCCTCACCCGTCATCCTGAGCTTGCAAAGGACCTCTGATCTCTGCCTTTCCTCACCAGTCGGTCAGAAGATCATGCAATGCAGATGAGGGAAGTGGCGTGTCAGATGCCAGAGCGAAATCAGAGGTCCTTCGCAAGCTCAGGATGACGATGGGGAGAAGCTCACCTCCACGCTTGGCCACCACAACCCTCCTCGCAAATACTCCCCGTCGAATGCTCCTCAGCCTCACTCCGCTTTTCCGCCATCGCGAGCTGCGGCTGCTTTATTTTGGGGAGTTCGCTTCGGCGCTGGGCAGCATGCTCACCGTCGTCGCGCTGCCGTATCAGATCTTCCACCTCACGCGTTCCTCCCTCGCCGTCGGTCTCATCGGCGTCGCGCAATTGGTCCCCCTCCTTCTCTCCAGCCTCATCGGCGGCGCCTATGCCGATGCCACGGATCGCCGCAAGCTGCTGCTCTACACCCAGCTCGTCCTCCTCGCCTGCGCCGTCACCTTCGCGCTGAATTCGCTCAGCCCTCACCCGCAGCTCTGGCTCCTCTATCTCGTCGCCGCCGTCGCTTCCGCCGCCAATGGCTTTCACGGCCCCACCCTACAGGCCATGATGCCGCGCCTCGTCACCGCGGAAGAAATCCCCGCGCTCGGCGTGCTCAACTCCTTGAAAGGCACCGCCAGCATGGTCGCCGGCCCGGCCATCGGCGGCATCCTCATCGCGAAATACGGCCTCGCCACCACCTACTGGATCGACGCCCTCACCTTCCTCTTCTTCCTCGGCGCGCTGCTTCTCATGCAGCCCATGCCCGCCTCCGAGCCGGGCCAGTCGCCCAGCCTGCGGAGCATCGGAGAAGGCCTGCGCTACGCCGCCAGCCGGCAGGATCTCATCGGCACCTACGTCGTGGATATCGTCGCCATGATCTTCGGCTCCCCCATGGCGCTCATGCCGGAAATTGCCGAGCACTTCGGCGGCGCCGCCGCGCTCGGCTGGCTTTACGCCATGCCCTCCGTCGGCGCCTTCCTCGCCGCCGTCTTCAGCGGCTGGACCCATAAAGTCACACGCCACGGCGCCGCCATCGCCATCGCTGCCGCCGTCTGGGGCGGGGCCATCACCGCCTTCGGCTTTTCCACCTGGCTCCCCCTCGCCCTCTTCTTTCTGATGATTTCCGGCGCCGCCGACATGATCAGCGGCCTCTTCCGCATGACCATCTGGAACACCACTATCCCCGACCAGATCCGCGGCCGCCTCGCCGGCATCGAGATGTTGAGTTACATGAGCGGCCCCCTCCTCGGCAACGCCGAGTCCGGCCTCGTCTCCGCCCTCGCCGGCACCCAATTCGCCGTCGTCTCCGGCGGCCTCCTCTGCATCGTCGGCGTCTATCTCTGCGTCCGCAAATTGCCGCTTTTCTGGAGTTATGACTTCCGGCCCGCGTCCGAGATTTTATCTTAGAAGGTGTACCGAAAATCTACCGGACAGAGTTTTTGACCACGGATGACACGGATGGGCACGGATTGCAGAAAAGAGGGTCTTTCATCCGCGCCCATCCGTGTCATCCGTGGTTAATCTCCTTCTTCGCGTGTCTGAAAACCTCTCTCCTTGCATGTCATTCTGAGTGGAGCGGAGGCGGCAAAGTGGGCGGAGCGCAGTCGAAGAACCCCGCCGCACAACCAGCGACTATCTTTGGTAGCATTCTCACGTGTCAAAGATCTGCGGCCGGCCGGAATCCGCCTCAGCACTCCTCCGGCATCAGCAGCGGAATCGGCCGGCGGTCATGGCGTCGATAGATCCGAAAGTGACCGTCGAACGTCACCAATCGGCACGCCACAATCTGCTCTGTCATGCGCACGAGACACCCATCCGCCAGGGACATCGGGAGCTTTCGATAGCGTTTCATCAGCGCGCGCACGCGCGGCATCTCCTCGCGAAGCTCGAAAGCCACCTGAATCAATCCGCGCTCCACCAATTCCAGCAAATCGTCCGGGTCGCCTCCGGCGCGGCCGATGAGAAAACACGCCTCCGACAGTACCGGCTCACACGTCAACAGCGGAGGTTCGATGCGGTCAAACTCTGCGCCAGTCCACGCCGAGTGCGCCTCATTCGCCTGCAAATAGGCCACCAGCGGCCCGGTATCCACGATCGTCTGGCTCACCGCCCAAAGTCTTCCATATGCTTCGGATTCGTCGCGAGATCGCGCGGGCCGCGGAAGCGCGCCGCCTTGTCCTTGGCCAGCGCGTGGAAAGAGGCACGACCCTTCATCGACGGGCCCGTCAGGCCTCGTTCGATGAATTCACGCACCAGCGCGGATTTCGGTTTCCGGCGCGCACGCGCCTCGGCAGCGAGACGGTCGGCCATGGGTTCCGGCAGCTTGAGCGAAAGCGTCGTCATGTCAGTACGGTAATACCGATCCGCCTCGCCGACAATACCTCATTACATTCCGTCTCATTCGTCGCTTGCGAAACGCGAGGTCCGCAAATTCTCAATTTGGGAGCGAGGGAGAACAACCTGAGCCCGGGAGGCGAAGTTGTTGATCATTTCGCAGTCTCCTTACGTGTCATTTTGAGTGGAGTGTCATGCCATCGAAGATGCACGCTTTGGGCTGGTCCTTCGATGCACTTGTTGCTTCCGGCCACGAGCTAATCCAAGTTCGATCGCATGTGGGCAGCACTTCAACATCCCGGTCATATTGAGTTTTACGAAGAATTTCACCGTGCTCGTTACCAGCCCGGTCAAGACTGGCAACCAATGGTCCGGGCGGTGGTTTACCTCCAGTCTCAAAGTTACGCTCAAGAGCTCTTCGCATTCACGTCCCTTGCCCACTTCCAAGTAACTACCGCTCCGAGTTATGCCGAACACACAAGGCATCACTGCGTCGGCATCAGGTGGTCATCCGCCGAGCGCCAGTTTCACCTTTTCCTATAACACACAAGGCTGGGTTTCAGACAAACCTGCAGAGCGCATTTGCGAGGAGCCCGCCTTTGCTTCCGCGGTGGACTCCCTCATTCAGCGTCTACTGCTACAATCACCGAAGCCAGCCGAATCCGGAAACGCCTAACGATGCTCTGGTCGCGGAAGGCGCCCAACCCGCCGCTACAATCGGAACGGTCGCGCTACAAATCAAGACGCCATTCTAATTCTGCGACCCATTCCCCTCCGCCGCCGCGGGAGGCGGCGTCGGGCCGAGATCGGGGCGCGGGAATTCCGAAAGCTTGGAGCGGATGATCTCGGCGCGGAGGCTGTCCCGCTCATCGGCGGCCAGCTTTTGCTGGGTGCCTTTTTGCAAATGCGCGGGCTGGGTTTCCATGAACAGCTCGTCGATCGGGTGCCGGCAATGCTCGGGGAAAAAGCCGAGGTCGATGCCGAGCTTCATGAAGCTGAGCAGGTTCAGCGCTTCCTTCGAGTTCATCGAATAGGCGTGGCGCAGGACGCCGTAGCCGCGGCCGATGTGGTCGAGCAGCGTGTTGGGCTTTTTCTGCAAGAGCATCTGCCGGGCGTTCTGCTCGTGCTCGATGATCTGCTCGATGACCTTGTGCAGCCG
>NZ_JBDUCX010000102.1:0-22653 GCF_040003245.1 Chthoniobacter sp. | reverse complement strand
CGCTTACTTCAGGCCGAGAACATCCTGCATGTCGTAGAGACCGGCAGGTTTGTCGTGAGCCCAGAGCGCGGCGCGCAAAGCCCCGCGGGCAAAGGTTTCGCGACTCGAGGCTTTGTGCGTGAGTTCCACGCGCTCGCCCGGCGCGGCGTAGATGACCGTGTGATCGCCGACGACGTCCCCGCCGCGGATGGCATGCACGCCGATCTCGGAGTTGGTGCGTTCGCCTACGATGCCGTGGCGGCCATGGCGGGCGTTCTCGTTGTAGGTCAACTTCCGGACTTCGGCCAAAATCTCCACGAGGCGCTTGGCTGTGCCGCTGGGCGCGTCCTTCTTCAAATGGTGATGCATCTCGACAACTTCCAGGTCGAAGCCGGGGCCGAGGATTTCCGCGGCCTTGCGGGTGAGCCAGAAAAGCGTATTCACGCCGACGCTGTAGTTGGGCGCGAAGACGATCGGGATCTGCCCGGCGGCATGCTTGACCGCGGCGACTTGGGAATCGGTGTGCCCGGTGGTGCCGATGACGAGCGTCTTCTGGTGCTCCATGCAACGGGCGAGCACAGGCTCGAGGGTCGCATGATTGCTGAAGTCGATGATCACGTCCGCGCCCGGCACGGCGGCCGCAAAATCGTCACCGGCATCGATGGCGGCGAAGATGTGCAGGTTGGGATCGCCATGCGCACAGGAGAGGAGCATCTGGCCCATGCGGCCCTTGGCGCCGTTGATGATGAGTTCGATGGGCTTGCTCACGGGATGAGTTGGAGTTGGCGCAGCGTAGCCGCGAGCTTGGCGCGGGGCGCATCGCCCATTTCGCAGAGCGGCAGGCGCACCTCGGGCCGCATCTCGCCGCGCAGGGCCAGGGCGTACTTGGTGGGCACGGGATTGGGCTCGATGAAGAGGTCCTTGAACAGCGGGTAAAGGCGGAAGTGGATTTCGCGCGCCTTTCTGGCGTCGCCAGAGACGGCCGCGTTCACCAGCGAGACAACTTCGGCGGGGATGATGTTCGAGGCGACGCTGATCACGCCTTCCGCACCGGCGGAGATGAAGGGCAAGGTGAGCGAATCATCGCCCGAAAGGATGGTGAACTCCGGCGGCAAGACCGCGCGCAGGGCGCTGACGCGCTCGACGGAACCGCCGGCTTCCTTGATGGCGACAACGTTCGGATACGCCTTCGCGAGGCGCGCGGTGACTTCCACGCTGATCTCGACGCCGCAACGGGCCGGGATGGAGTAGAGGATGATCGGGAGCTTCGTCGCCTCGGCGATCTTGCCAAAATGACGGAAGAGCCCTTCCTGCGAAGGCTTGTTATAATACGGCGCCACGAGCAGCGCGCCGTCGCAGCCGAGCTTCTCCGCCTCGACAGTCAGCGAGATCGCCTCGGAGGTGGAATTCGAGCCGGTGCCACCGATGACTTTGCAGCGCCCCGCGGCGGCTTTGACGCCGAGTTCGATGACGCGGTTGTGTTCCGCGTGGTCGAGCGTGGCGGATTCGCCGGTCGTCCCGACAGGGACGATCCCGGTGATGCCGCCGGCGATCTGGCCTTCGATGAGGCGGGCAAAAGCCGCTTCATCGATCCGGTCATTTTCAAAAGGCGTGACGAGCGCCGTGTAGGTGCCTGCAAACATAGAGCGTGCGATTTAAGCGAGAACGATGGCCTTGAATAGGAAAACCCGTGCTGCGGCGCGCCAAGGCCGGGGCGGCGCAACGAGATGGGGACGGCGAGTGGCGTCCGGTGCCGGACGGCCAATCCTTCGCCACCAAATCTGGAGTGGCTGGGATTAGGGCTTCGACTTGGTTTTGGTCTTGGCTTTCGGCGCGGCTTTCGGTGCGCGATTGCCCCGCACCCACGGCTTGCGCAGTGGGAACAGCGCGGGATAGCGGCTGCGACGATAGGAGATGAGCGCGTTGGCGGCGTGCGGGGTGCGCAAGCCGAATTCAGCGGCGATCATGGTGATCGAATCGCCGCGCTTCCACGCGGCGGCCAGCGCGGCCAGCTTGGCCTCGCGCTGGATCTTGCGCTGGCGTCTTTCCGCGGCTTCCCGCAAGTCGGTCTCCGCGCGTCTTTTCCTTTGGAAGGTCCGCCGCGGCACCTGGTCGTACATGGCCACGATCTGGCGCACGCGCTCGCGGGTGATGCCGTATTGCTCGGCGATGCGGGGATGGACGACGCCTTCGATATGCAGGCGGACGATCTCGGCGTCGCGCTTGGCCTGGCCGGGACGGCCACGACGTTTAGCCCTGGGTTTCTTGCCGTTCTTTTTCATGGGAGTGGGGAAAAAGTGGCGGCACCGCGCTGAGAACAGAACCGGGTGATGTTCATAGGTGTTTCAAAGTGTTCCGGCGATATATCAGAGCGCCGTCTGTCCGTCGAAGACGAAATCAGCCGGGCCGGTGAGGGTTACGTCGCGATAGACTTTGCCCTCCTGGCGGAAGGCGATTTCCAGCGTTTCGCCGCCACGCACTTTCACCGCGACGGGTGAGGGAGCGCCGGTCAGTTCGTGGAAGATGAGCGCACAGGCGACCATGCCGGTGCCGCAGGCCAGCGTCTCGTCTTCCACGCCGCGCTCGTAGGTGCGGATGGAAATGCTCTGCGGGCCGAGCTGCTGGACGAAATTGGCGTTGGTGCCCTTGGGCGCGAAGTGCGTGTGATAGCGCAGACCCGCCCCGAAACGGCGCACGTCCACGTCTTCCAGGTCGTCGACGAAAACCACGGCGTGCGGCACCCCGGTATTCATCGAGTGGACGGTGAGCACTTCGCCGCCGGAATCGAGAGAGGCATTGAGGTGAAGCGAATGCGGCTCGCTCATCTGGATGCGCACGTTGCCGTCGATGAATTGGGCGGTGATCTTGCCGGCCAGGGTCTCAAAAGAAAGGTCGCCGCTCTGGCCGCTCACGCGCTGGGCGAAACGTCCAAAGCAACGCGCGCCGTTGCCGCACATCTCGGCCTCTCCGCCATCGGCATTGTAATAGCGCATGCGGAAGTGCGCGCCATTCTGCGCGGGCTCGACGACGAGCACGCCATCCGCCCCGATCCCGCGATGACGGTCGCACAACCGGGCAATCTGCGCCTTGTCGAGCGCCAGCGTCCCATCGCGGTTATCGAGCATCACAAAGTCATTCCCAGCACCGTTCATCTTGGTAAAATTCAACATATCGGACGTGCCATTTAGCACCGGTCGGGCGCGGCTGCAATCGGCAGAGTGAATGAGATGGACTTTGGACCGGCGGTGATTTGTTCCACAGGGAAGTGATCAGGCGACATTGGTTTGGGAGGGTAGTCTCGAATCGCCGAAAAAATTAGAACCACGATTAGGCACGATTGACCACGACCCGGCACGATCTACAGAGGGGCGAAGCGACGCTTGCGAAGATCGGCTGCGTCGATTTTGACTCATTTTCCGGCGCCCGCCGAGTCGCGCCTCCCAAATGTTCCACAGAACCCACATGCGGACCATACTATAGCATGCCTGTCAAGCCTCCCTTGATATGCCATGCCCTCATTCGGCTATGGAGCCGTTTCAGAATGTTTTCGGGACCAAGGGCGCAACAACCGAGGCCGCTTGCGTCCAAGCCGGATAGTCTTTGGTGTCCCTTGGCGGACTACTCCCGCCCATTCCGTCATACGGTTGCATGATTTCACAGCCCGATAAGGCCAAGCAAGCGGCGGCCATCGTGACGTAAATCAGCAACTTCATTTTCTCGTTGGGGAAACCAATGACTCTCGCAGAGGAGGAAGGTCGCTCAGTACGCTGCGTTGCAGACGCCGGAAACTTCCTCGCACCACGTAGCCACCTTGGCGGCGATGGCGTTGCGGACGTTGCGCACTTCCTCCAGCTTCTCCGCGTGGATGCCGGTGAATTGGGCGGGGTCGGGAAAACTCCAGTGCAGGCGAATCGCGCAGCCGGGAAAAATCGGGCAGCGCTCCTCGCGGGACTCATCGCAGACCGAAATGACGTAGCCGAACGATTTGCCAGACTGGAAGACTTCCCACACCGACTTGGTGGCATTGTCCGAAATGTCGATGCCGTCTTCAGCCATCGCTTCGACGACGAGAGGGTTGAGCGTGCCTGGTTCCAATCCCGCGCTCTCGGCCTCGAAGCATTCACCGCAATATCGATTCACAAAGGCCTCCGCCATCTGGCTGCGTGCGCTGTTGTGAACGCAAACGAAGAGGATTCTCGTTTTCATGGCGAGCGCGAATTAAGAGCAGGAAGCCGCGATTGGGCAACTGGAAAAAGGCAGGGAATTTCCGTGCTGTTTTGTGCAGGAGTTTAGTTCAGTCTCGGAGACTCTTTGGAATTCCCCCCATCCCAGCCGAGAACATGAAATTCACTCCTTACCTCCGCTGCACTGCACGTCGCGTTTGCACTTTGTGCGCGGGATTGGTTTTTGGAACGCTTTGTTTCTCGAGCGATGGCGCGTCACCCAAAACCACCCCCGCGCCCAAGCTCGTCGGTGAGCAAGCCGATGGGGGCGTGCTCGTCACCACGAACCAATTCGTGACGCCGCTGGGGAAAGTCCAGTGGATCGATGGCGCCCGGCCGAAGGACATGGCTCTGTCGCCGAATGGCGCGACGCTGGCCGTTTTGACGACCGCGAAAGTGTTGCTCTACAAACCCGACGGCACGTTGCTGGGAGGCGTCACGGTGAAGCCGGGACCGCTGGGACTGGCCTGGCCGCCCGATGGGCTCGCGCTCTATGCCAGCGGTGAAGACGGGACGGTCTACCGGATCGGACGGGAGGGCGACGCTTGGAAAGCGACTCCTTTTCGCGCGGTCGATCCGAAGAAAGCAAAGGCGTTTTCCGCGAATGACCAATCCCCACTCAGCGAGGCGAAAGAGACCTCGGGACCGAAACGCAAAAACGAGCCGCAAGTGGCGGGGCTGGCCGTTTCGCCGGACGGTCAGCGGCTTTACGTGGCACTGGGGATTAGTAATGCGGTGTCGGTGGTCGATCTTACGACCAGGCAAAGCGTGGCGTTGATTCCGACGGGCATTGCCCCTTATCGGATCGCGCTCTCTCCCGACGGCAAATCATTGTACTGCGCCAACCGCGGAGGACGCGCCCCGCGCAAGGACGAAGCCAGCGCCCCTTCCGCGGGCACCCAGGTGCGGGTCGATCCCCGGACCGACGCGGCGTTGCGGGGCAGTCTGACGATCGTCGATACGGAGAAACTCACCGCCGTGGAGATCGAGGCGGGGCGGCAGCCCTCCGACATGGTTTTCTCGGCCGACGGAAAGACGCTGTATATCGCCAATTCGGATGAGGACAGTATTGGCGTGTTCGACGTCGGCCGGCGCGAGTTCCGGGAATCCTTTTCGCTGCGGCCGCCGCAAGACCCCGGCTTTGGCCAGATTCCCAATTCGCTGGCACTGTCCGGTGACGGCAAAACGCTCTACGTGGCCTGCGGCGGAGCCAATGCGGTGGCGACGCTGGATCTGCCGACCGGCAAAATCTCCGGTTACTTTCCGGCGGGTTGGTATCCCATCGCCGTGACCGAACGCGAGGGCCGGCTCTTCATTGCCAGCAGCAAAGGTTTCGGGACGCGTTACGCGAAGGAGAATGAGGCTTTCAAGGTGAGTGGATCGGTTGGGACGGTGCAGTTCATCGAGTCCGCACAACTGCAATTGAAATCCGAGCACACCCGGCGGGTCGCGCTCAACAACGGGTGGGGCAAGAGCGAATTGCCACCGCGCCCGGGCATGGCGGCGGTGCCGATTCCCGACCGGGCGGGGGAACCGTCGCTGTTCAAGCACGTCGTGTTCATCATCAAGGAAAACCACACTTACGACAGCACGCTCGGAGACATGAAGGAAGGCAATGGCGAGGCGGAGATTTGCCTGTTCGGCGAAGAGGTGACGCCGAATCAGCACGCGCTCGCGCGGCAATGGGTGCTGCTGGACAACACCTATACCAGCGGCACCAATTCCGCCGATGGACACCAGTGGACCGTCTCGGGCGTGGCCAATGGGTACATGGAGCAAAACTTCGCCGCGCATTCCCGCAGCTATCCCTACGACGGGGGCGATCCGCTGGCCTATTCGCCGAAGGGATTTCTGTGGAACGCCGCGGTCAAGGCCGGCAAAAGCCTGCGCGTCTATGGAGAGTTCGTGAACAAGCCGCACGTGGTCGACAAGACGACCGGCAAGACGCCGACATGGAAGGAACTCTGGGACGATTACCACGCCGGCACTGGAAAGTTTTCCATCACGGCGGACACCGATAATGCGGCCCTCAAGCCCTATCTTCATCCGAACTACATCGGGTTTCCGACGATCGTTTCCGACCAGTGGCGTGCCGATCAGTACCTGGCCGAGCTCAAGGATTTTGAAGCCTCCGGTAAAATGCCCGACTTGAGCATTCTGCTCCTGCCCAACGATCATACGACCGGGACCAAGCCAAACTACCCGACGCCGCGCGCGTCGGTGGCGGATAACGACCTGGCGCTGGGCCGGATCGTGGAAGGGCTAACGCATTCACGATTCTGGAAAGAGACGTTGATTCTTGTGATCGAGGACGATTCGCAACTGGGCATGGATCACGTGGACGGGCATCGGACGATCGCTTACTGCGTTTCGCCCTATACCCGGCGCGGCGCAGTGGTGAGCGAAGTTTACAACCACACCTCATTTTTGCGGACGATGGAACTGGTGCTGGGTCTGCCGGCGATGAACCGCTTCGATCGGACGGCGACGCCGATGACGACCTGCTTCGTCGATGAGCCGGATGCGACTCCCTACGCCCATGTGGCCAACCGGATTCCGCTGGATGAGATGAACCCACCGGTGGCCGCACTGCGCGGCGAGCAGAAGCGCCTGGCGCAAGCCTGCGCGCGACTCGATTGGTCGAATGTGGACAAGGCGAGCCCGAGCATTGTGGCGCGGGCCGTATGGCAGGTGCAGCGGCCGGGCGAAATATTTCCACGTAAGTGGTTCAATCTCAACGTGAAGGAGGGCGACGACGATTGAGCGAGGTCGAAGCGACTGCTCCCGCCATGGTCAGTGATGCCATGGTGAAAATCAAAGGATTGATACACGCGCCCCGGGAGGCTCGCGCGAATACGACTGGTTAGCGAAACCCTTTTTTCCAGCTATGCCTGAAAAGAATCCACTTCATCTGTGCTCAAGCGAAAAGCCGGAGCTTTATCAAGCCGTGCGCCTCTACTTTGAGGACGAGCACGAGACGTTGGGACATTGGACGGGGAGATTTTGGTGGACGCTGGACCGTGAAGCCGGGCCCCTCTACTGGCAGAATCTGGAGCCAAACTGGACGGGGATGGGGCAGACGTTGCAGGATTTTCGGAACTGAAGAAGCGTGCACTGGCCAGGGCGGCGGCATAAAAACGCGGGATGCGCCGCCTCTGCATCGTGCTGGTATTTCTCGCGTTGGGCGCTGCCCTGCGGGCGGCAGACCCCGAGGTCCACACATTTTCCATCGTCGCATTCGATCCCGCTACCGGTGAGCTGGGTGTGGCGGTGGAGAGCAAGTATTTCGGTGTCGGCAGCGTCGTGCCGTGGGCGAAAGCCGGGGTCGGTGCGGTGGCGACGCAAGCGCGGGCACGGGTGAGTTTCGGGCCGGATGGGTTGAGCCTCATGGAAGGCGGAAAATCGCCGCGCGAAGCGCTGGACCTGCTCCTGGCCGCCGATCCCGGCGCGGAGGAACGGCAGGTTGCATTCATTGACGCCCAGGGCCGCACCGCCGCGCACACGGGCGGCGGGTGCCAGGCGTATGCCGGCCATCGCGAAGGCAAAAACTATTCCGTGCAAGGCAACCTCCTCGCCGGGGAAGGCGTCCTCACCGCCATCGTTGAGGCCTTCGAAACCGCCCGCAAGAAGGAGGGAACCGAGCTCGCCGATTGGCTCCTCGCGGCGCTGCAAGCGGGTCAGGCGGCAGGAGGCGACCGCCGCGGACAGCAAAGCGCCGCGCTGCTCGTGGTCCACCCCAACGGCGGCCCCGGGGGCGACAACGACCGTTACATGGATTTGCGTGTGGAAGACCATCCCAAGCCGATTGACGAACTGGCGCGCCTGCGGGCGTTGCATGCGCAATTCTATGGACCGGTGCGCCCCTTGCAGAAATAGCACCGCTATGAACCGATGCGGGGTGCGGTGCTGCGTCTTGTGAGTGTTTCATTTTCCATTCGGCTGGCTCGGGAGACGGACATCCCGGCACTGGAGCGGCTGATTCCGTTGTCGGTGCGGGGATTGCAAGCGGCGACCTATTCGGCGGCGCAGATGGAGGCGGCGCTGGGGCCGGTGTTTGGCGTGGATCGGCAGCTAATTCGCGATGGGACTTATTTCGTCGTGGAAGGTAGGGGAGAGGTCGTGGCTTGTGGGGGATGGAGCCGGCGCAAGGCGGTCTTCGGCGGCGATCGCGAACGAAGCGGAGAGGATGCCATGCTCGACCCGACCGGTGATCCGGCGCGCGTGCGGGCGTTCTTTGTGCATCCGGATTATGCGCGACGCGGGCTTGGGCGCTTGATCCTCACGCGCTGCGAAGAGGCGATTCGGGCAGCCGGGTTTCGTGAAGCGATGATGGTGGCGACGCTGGCGGGGGAGCCGCTCTATGCGGCGTTTGGGTACGTGGTGGACGAACGATATGAGGTATCACTTGCCGGGGGGCTGACGCTGCCGGTGGTGCGCATGTCGAAAGTCTTCATTAAGCGTTAGTCACCTGTCCGCGAACAGAACGCCATACGTCGTTTTGCGGTATCTGCTGCGATTCAGGGAAGTGAACAGGATCCAGATTCGGACTGTCCAAGATTACAAAGAAAGAACCTGAAATATGACAACGCACGTTGACGAAAAAATCTACGGAAAGGTGATGGAACTGCACTTGAATGGCACACTGACCAAGGAGGACTATGCCCGGTTTGTTCCGGACACGGAGGAACTCATCCGGCAGCACGACAAGATCCGCATGCTGGTGATCATGGATGATTTCCATGGCTGGGACGCGGGAGCGCTGTGGGAGGACATCAAGTGGGATGCGAAGCACTTCAACCATGTGGAGCGCATTGCGATCGTCGGTGACGAGCGATGGCAGAAGTGGATGACGGGCTTTTGCCAGCCGTTCACGACGGCGACAGTGCAGTACTTCGAGCGCGATCACTTGCCCGAAGCGCGCGCGTGGCTGGGCGACTGACGCGCGGAGTGAAGGAAGAGGGTGGCGCCTCCAATACGATCGCGACGGCCTTTATACGAAGACCTTCGCGATCGGGGTGCCTTTGTCGGTGACGGGGATGGGGCGTTCGCCGTCCATGATGCTCTTGCCGGGATTGATGCCCATGGTGGCGAGGATGGTGGCGAAGAGATCGGGGACGCCGACGGGATCGGCGGCGACGGTCATCGCGAGGTCATCGGTGGTGCCGACGCACTGGCCGGTGCGCAAGCCGCCGCCGGCAAGGACGCAGGTGAAGGATTTGCCGTGGTGTCCGCGCCCGCCGCCCGCGTCGAAATGGGCCGGGCGGCCGAATTCGCTGGCAATGACGATGAGGGTCTTATCGAGCAACTTGTTCGCCTCGAGATCGGTGATGAGCGTGGCAACGACATGGTCGAGGCCGCGGATGAGGACGTGCAATTCGCGCTGGGCGGCATTGTGCGAATCCCAGCCGGCACCGTTGACGAAGTTGAGATTGAAGCCGACTTCGGTGAAACGGACACCGCGCTGAATGAGGCGGCGGGCCAGCAGGCAGCGCTGGCCAAATTCGTCGCCAAAGGCGGCGCGCACCGAGTCGGGTTCCTCGGCGAGATTGAAGGCCTTCATGAAGTCACCGCCCTGGAGGCGGAAGCCCTCGGCAATGGCTTCGTCGTAATCGCGCGGGGCGGCATCGCCGATGCGGCCGAGGTAATCCTGGCGGACGGTCTCGAGCAGGCTGTTGCGGCGCGCGGCGCGCTCATCGCTGATCTCGCGCGGACGGGTGAGGCCAGCGGGGCCGCTGGCGGTGTCGGTGAGGTAGACGTAGCCGGCCTTGGGCCCGAGGAAGCCGGGGCCGCGCGTGGCGCTCGGATAGCCCATGACGACATAGGCGGGCACGCCCTCGGCGGCGGATTTGCGCTCGTGGGCGACAATCGAACCGATGGAAGGATAGACGACACTGCCGCTGGGCAAGCGGCCGGTGTGCATGCGGTTGGTCGCCGCGGCGTGCTCGTCGATGACATTGTGATTTACCGTTCGCACGGGGATGAGCCGGTCGGCCATCTTCGCGAGCTGCGGGAGATGCTCGCTGAATTTCGCGTCGGGAATCGCGGTGTCGATGATGTCGTAATAGCAACCGGCGACTTTCTTGCCGTCACCGCGGGTCGGCTTGGCGTCGAAGGTATCGATCTGCGACATGCCGCCGCCGAGCCAGATGAAGACGCAGTGCTCGGCTTTGCCCAGCGGAATGGAGGGCGCGGCGCTGCCGATGCGGGGCAGGGCGAGCGCGCCGGCGGCGAGCGAAGCGCGGGTGAGGAAGTCGCGGCGGGAGAGGTGATTGATGTTCATGGCGGTGGAATCAGGGGACGTAGATGAATTCAGGGGTGAGCATGAGCGCCCAGACGGCGTCTTCCATGCGTTCGCGCCACGGGGCGGCGAGACGGGGGGTGATGGGGTCGCCGGCGCGGACGATCTTTTCGATTTCGTAGGTGACGGTGGTCGCCTCGGGATTGAGATGGTTGCTCCACATTGGGAACTTGGTGACGCGCGGCTTTTTCGGAAGATCACCGCTGGGAACGGCGAGGAGTCGATCCGCGTAGCCGGGCGTGAGGTCGGCAGTGAAGGCGGCGCGTTCCTTGTCGCTCGGGGAGCGGCTCAGCACGCGCTGGAAGAGTTGCGTGACGAGGTTGTCGACCGGCTGATCGCGCAGGGCGAGCAGGGTGAAGGCGCTGTCGTCGCTCAAGCGCGTGATCCGGGCGCCGAGCAGGCCGTTGGCGACGCTGGCGGGCTGGAGCACATTGGGCGCTTCCTCGCGGACGGTCTTGGGTTCGGCGCGGGAGTCGCGCCAGCCGAAGTTGAGGAGCACATCCATGAATGGTTGTGCGGTCGGCTTGGCCAGCGCGGGGCGGTCGCGCTCGTTGCTCAGGCCCACGAATTCCCAAGCGCGCTGCGGCTTGCCGAGATTGAGGAAATCCTTCACCGAGCGGTGCGCATCGAGATCGAGATTCAATTCCTCGCATTCGAATTCCTTCCCGGCGATCTGGAAGAGCGAGTCAATGAGTTGTTCGGCCGAGAGACGGCGGCGGGCCGGCGAGGCGAAGAGCCGCTCGTCGGACTTGGCGACGCGGGAACCGGCATCGGTGACGACGCGCTGGTAGGTCTCCGAATTGAGAATGAGCCGGGCGACGTGCTTGAGATCGTAGTCGTGGGTGATCAGTTCGCGCCCCAGCCAGGTGAGCAATTCCTTGTGCGACGGGCGGGCATTCTCCCAGTCATCCACGGGATCGACGATGCCGAAGCCGAGGAGGCGCTTCCACACGCGGTTGGCAACGACTTGTGGGAAGCGCTCATTGCGCGGGTCGGTGATGGTCGCGGCGAGTTGCTCGCGGGAGTCTTCGGTATTGCGCAGGACGCCGGGGAGGGCATCGGACTTGAGCGAGGCGAAGGGGAAGTGGGCCTCGATCATTTGGCCGGGCTTGAGCGAGACGACGACGTGGCTGTTCGGGTTAAGGCCTTGGGTGAGGCTGGAGCCCGGCACTTTCACCGGCGCACGCTGGAGCATCGCGGACATGGCGAAGAGGTCGGCCTGGTCGTAGGGATGATTGGGCGCATCGTGGCAGCGCGCGCATTTCATTTCCATGGCGAGGAAGGCTGAGGAAACGATCTGCGCCTTGTTGGCCATGGGGAGGTCGTTTTGCGTGGCCACGCCGAAGCCGGCGCTGCCGCCGCCGCGTTCGCTGCCTTCCATCAGCACGAGCGCGGTCACGAAACGATCCATCGCCCAGTTGTCGCGCAGAGCGTCCCGGAGGAAGAAGCGGAAGGGGCCAGTGTTGTTCAGCGTGGCCTTGAGGATGGCGGGGTTTTCGGCGAGGACGTCCTGCCAGTAAGGGATCCATTCGTCGGCCCAGCGCGGGTCGGCGAGCAGGCGGTCGATGGCTTTGGCGCGCTTGTCCTTGCTCGGGTCGGCGAGGAAGGCGGTGAGTTCCTCCGGGGTGGGCAGCAGGCCGATCGTGTCGAGCGTGACGCGGCGGAGGAATGAGGAGTCGTCAGTGAGAGCGGCAGGCGGGGTGTGCGATGCTTCCAGCTTGGCGGCGATAAAGGCGTCGATGGGATTGGCGGCACCGGCGGCTGGCAGTGCGACGGGTGTCTTCTTCGCAATCTCGGTGCGGGCGAGGTCGTGACGCGATTTCCAATAGGCCAGTTCGTCCGCGTTGGCGCGGCGTTCCACGGCCAGGGACTCGACATGCGCGCGCTGTTCATACGCGTAGTGTTTCCAGCCGTCGTCGGTGAAATCGAACCATTGATCGTTGCTCGTGAGCAGGCGGAAGGGAGCGCCATTGCTCGAGACGCTCAAGCTGGGCTGACCGAGTTCGGGACGCAGGTTTTTGCCGCCGACGAAGGTTTCGAAGACGATGACGTGCGGCCGGCCGTCGCCCTTGATCGTGGCCATGGCCTCGCTGTGGCCTGGTTGGAGCAGCGCGACTTCCTTGACGAGTTGCACCTGCAATTGATCCGCCATGGCCTCGGCGTCCGAGGCGCGGGTCGGTCCGGCCAGCTTCGGATAAAAATCGGAGGTGGCGACGATCTGGCCATCAATGGACAGGCGGCCGCCACGCATGGCGCGCACGAGCAGGCGGTTCTCGCCCGCGGGAAACGTGACGGCGCCGGCCATGCGCACAAGGAAAGGAATGGAGCGGTCCCGCCGGACGCCGCGGGGCGAATATTTCGAGATGATATCCGCGAGAGCGAAGGCTTGCTCATTCCAAGATTCGGTCCTGGTGGCCGGCACGTTGCTCCACGAGGCTTCCACCCCGGCGGCGACTTTCGATGTATCGGAGTCGTTGCTCGTCCAGTTTGCCGCGGAGACTTCGGCCTCACTCACGCCGTGCTCAAAGATTTCCACGCGCACGAGACCTTTGGGGAGTTCGTTGAGCTTGACGACAGGGGCTTTGACCACCGCCGGTTTCGCGACGAGGCCCGCGGTCCGCGCCTTGATCGCCGCATCCGTCAGGGCCGTACGATAGACGGCGATTTCGTCGAGGCGTCCGCGCAGGCTGGAGGCGGCGGAACCGCCCATCGAGGTGCCGATCCAGACTTCGTCATTGTCCGACCAGGGGCCGAGGTCCGTGGCGCCGCCCATGTCCCATTCCCCGGTTACCGGCGCGCCATCGATCCAGCATTTCGCACTGGCGGGTTCGCCGAATTTGTAGCTGACGGCCACATGGTGCCAGCCGTCGCCGGGCAGGAAGCCGGTCGTGGATGTCCAGCGATGCCAGAACTCTTCGCCGCCCTTGGTCGCATCGCGCTCATCGCGGAAGACGAAGCTGACCCGCGCACTGCCATCCGCCTCGCGCAGGCGCAGGCCCCAGTTTTGATTGTGCGGCGGCTGTCCGGCGCGACCCGTGCGGCCCTTGCCGATGATGTAGGAATTCTGGCCGTGACCGAGCGAGTCACATTGCACCCAGGATTCGATGGTGATGCTCTCGCCCTTTTTGAAGGCGAAGCGTTGATCGGTATCGGCGAGGCGCAGACTGGCGCCGGGTTGGTGCAGCGCCAGCGCGTGGGTGCTCTCGCCGAATTGCGGATAAGCGGGTGGGCGCGGACCGTCGCCCAGGTCGGCGCCGCCTTGCAGCAGCGGCTTGGTCGCCTCGGGGTTCGAGTTCCAATGGGCGATCGGTTTGTCCTTGGTCACGAGGTCGTCGTAACCGGCGGCGAAGGCGGAAGCGCTGAGCGCAACGGGGGCGAGGAGTCGGAGGATCAGGTTCACGGGAGGAAGTGTGTCACCAGAGAGTATCCCAGACACGCGCTCAGGTGAGGGATTTTTTACTAACACTTTCGGGGGATGGTGCCCGGAAGCCACCCTTGGTGCCTGCACAAAAAAAACTCGCACCTTAAATCGGCTTAACTGGGCTTAAGGCACCTTAAATTGGCCCCCTTTCCTGGCCCGGGCTCACGAAGCCGGCTGCATTCACCCGCACTAGGCCATTGCTGGAGTTTGCTGGCGGAGGCCTGGCGGGAAGGGAGCGCTCGGGCCGTGACGCGGGTCGTGGGATCGTCGGAGTTCATGGCGGCAAGTATGGCATGACACGGTGCAAAATGTGCATGGCCCCATTGGTTTCATTGGCTCCATTGCGGAAAATCGACTCCGCGCGCCTCAAAACAGGGCTGTGGGGCCAAATCCGTGCACAGGGCCTAATCCAACTGGATGAGGCCGCGCCGGATGCCTTCCGAGGTGGCCTGGGCGCGGTCGGCGACGCCCATCTTGACGAAAATGTTGCTGGCGTGGCGCTTCACGGTTTCCTCGGAAATGCCGAGGGCGGCCGCGATCTCCTTGTTCGCCTTGCCGCGGGCGATGAGTTGCAGGACTTCGCGTTCACGGTCGCTGACGTCCGGCGCGGCGACACGGCCGGCGAGACGCTGGGCCAGGGCGGGAGAGAGATGGCGTTCGCCGGCGGCCACGGCGCGAATGGCGGAGAGGAGTTCTTCGCGGGGCGCGGATTTGAGGAGATAGCCGCGAGCCCCGGCCTGCATGGCGCGGTAGATGTCTTCCTCACCGTCGAAGGTGGTGAACATGAGGACGCGGGCATCGGGCCATTCGCGACGCAGGTCGGTGGTGGCGGCGATGCCATTCGGGCCCGGAAGGCGCAGATCCATGAGCACGACGTCCGGCTGATGTTTGCGGAATTTGGCCACGGCTTCCTCGGCGTGGCCGGCCTCGGCCACCACGGTGAGGTCATCCTCCAGGCCCAGCGACGCGGCGAGGCCGCTGCGGACGACGTGGTGGTCGTCGACCACGAGGATGCGAATGGGTTTGGGCTTGGGCATGGGCGGTGGAAAACACTTAAAGCAAGGTACTGCGAAATACGCGAAAGGAGAAAACCGCCGAGACGCGGAGGCGCGGAGAAGGAGTGAGGATTTCGGCAGAGTATGTCTTTCAATCTCCGCGTCTCCGCGGTTCATCGTCAAGATGCGGTGGGCACGGTCACTTCGACCATGGTGCCTTTGCCGGGTTCGCTGCGGAATTGGAATTCACCGCCCAGTTTTTCCACCCGCTCGCGAATTCCGATGAGACCGAAATGGCCGGCGGGCACGGACGCCGTCGTGTCGAAGCCGGTGCCGTCGTCTTCGATGGCGAGACGCATCCGGGCGACGGTGTTGAAATCGAGGAGAATGACGATGCGTCGCGCGTCGCCGTGTTTCACGGCATTGGCTGTGGCTTCCTGGGCGACGCGGAGGAGCTCGTGACCGATCAACTCGGGCAGCCGTCGCGCCTCGCCGAGCGTGAGGATCTCGAGCTGGCGCCCGGCGGTAACATTGGCGACGGCGGAGCGGATGGCGTCGGCCAGCGGCTGCGTGGCGAGGGAATGGTCGCGCAGATTCCAGACGAAGCTACGTGCGCCGACCTGGAGTTGCTGGACGAGGCGCTGGGCGCCGGTGAGGAGTTCGCGGAGCTTGGATTCTTCCGCGCGGGTCGCCGCGGCATCGAGGCGCAGGCTCATGCCGACGAGTTCCTGCTCGAGGGTGTCGTGAAACTCACGAGCGATGCGCTGGCGCTCGTCGGCAATGGTCACGGCTTCGACCTGGGTGCGAATGAGCGCTGTCTGGCGGCGCACCTGCCGCCGCAAAAGCGCGGCCCACGCAAAGGCGAGCACGGCGAGCCCGAGCAGCGTGCCCGCGGCGATGGCGAGACGTTGCGTCGTCCACCACGGCGGACGGCGCAGGATGGTGATGTCGCCGGGGGAATTGCGCAGCAGCAGGTCAAAAGTGCGGGCACGGGTGCTGAAGCTGCGCGAGGGCTGCGTGGCTTCAATCACGTGGCAGACACCGGTGAGCCGCACGTGGGCGCCGGCGGCGGGGATTGCGGCGTCGGTGAGCGGAGCATGTGTCACGGCTTGAAAGACGGTGTCACCAGCCTGGACGGCGAGAAGGAGGCGATCGGGCTCGCGCACGACATCACGGACATCGGCTTCCACCTGGACGAGATCGGCGTCGAGTTTTCCGGCCGCGAGATCTTTCACCGCGGCGACGGTGGGCTGGACGCTCGCGGTTTCGCCGGTCCGCCGAAACACGGCGTCGTCGAGTTCCGCGCTCAAAGATCCCATACTGGGGAATCCGAGAGCTTCGACGACGTCGCCGGGCGCAAAGGCTTCGCTGGTACTGGTGCGCACGCGCAACCCTTGCACGTCGTCCCGCAAATAGATGGCGCTGCCCGGTTCCTGATGAGTGACCACGCCGCGCACTTTCACCCGGTGACCGGCGCGTCCGTTGGGCGCAAAGCGCAGGAGCTCCGAGGCCGGCGTGGTCTCGACGGCGAAAGGCTCCGCAGGCGCGGGTTCGAGCACGGTGACGTCCGCCAGCGAACGCACGCGGAGATGCGGCGCGACCAGTTGCCGGCGGTCATTGATGTACCCGGCGGCGATGCCGGCCACGCGGACCACGGCGTCGACAAGATGGTCGTCGACGGTTGAATCGTCGGTGACCGGATAGACGTCGAGGGAGCCGTTGCCGAGGGCGAGTTTGAGCACGGAATACTTCTCGCTCGGAGTGACGGAGCGGACGACGCCGTGCACTTCCACCCAATCGTAGTGAAACTGGCCGGAGGCGAGTTGTTCGTAAGTGATGTGGCGCGCTGCGGGCGGCTCGCCCTCGCTCAGAATGGTGACCTTCCGGCCGACGATGCCGGTGAGATACAGGCCGGGGTAAGATTCGCCCTCGAGGTCGATCTGCTGACCGGCCCGGAGTTCGGGCAGATTTTTGCCCCAGCGGATGAAGGTGGCACCGGTGTCGTCGCGGAGGAAGATGGTGCGATCCGGTTCGACGAGGGTGATGACCGCGTGGAGATGGATGGGGTAGTGGCGGGCCGCTTCGGTGGCGGGGAGGTTGCGGAGGTCGCGCGCCGTGGTGAGCGTGGGCAGGGGATCCTGCGCCAGTACCGGGAGGAAGCTGGCGAGAAGGATAAAAAGCGAGGGGAACAGGCGCACGGCATCAAGAGGGTAGCCGATGGCGCAAGCGGGGACGCAACTGCCCGCATTTTTCGAGGCCGCTCTTACTTAGTATCGCACGTAGACGCGGCGATGATGGCGCCAGTAGTAGCGGCCGCGAGCATCGTTGTAGTAGACGACGCCGACCGTCCCCGGCGCCACGACGACTTCTTCGCGGGCGTAGCGATGGTAGGGGTGGGGGCGGCGATAATAGGTCTCGCGCTCGCCGACGCAGGCGCTCAGGAGCATCGGGACGGTGGCGACAGCGAGGAGAAAGAGAGGTTTCATAGTTTTGCAGGGGATACGGAATTGGGCACACGGGCGGTTGCCCGGTCGGGCAACGGTCGGCGGGGGATAGGACGCGGCAATCTGGCCATGAATTCAATCTAAGCTGGCGCGGATGGCGTGATTTGGTCATTGGTCACCTCCCTCGCATTTTCGCCCCATTCATGAAACGCCTCCTCCCATTCGCCCTGTCCATCGCCACGCTCCTGGCCACGCCAACCCTGCGCGCGGCGGAGCCCGATTACCCGGTGAGCGAAGATTCCAAGGTGCACGACAACGTGCCGAAGGGCGAGTTGATCAAGTTCGACTTTGCCCAGTCGAAGATTTTTCCTGGCACGACGCGTGAGGTGACTATTTATGTGCCGAAGCAATACGATGGCACGAAGCCCGCGTGCGTGTATGTGAACCAGGATGGCGTGCAATGGGGTGCGCCGGTGGTGTTCGATAATCTCATCGCGAAAGGCGACATACCGGTGACGATCGGGGTCTTTTCGAAGCCCGGGGTCGTCAAGGCGCTGGATGGCAAGGCGGCGCTCGACCGTTTCAATCGCAGCTACGAATACGACGGCATGGGCGACGGCTATGCGCGCTTCGTCCTTGATGAATTGCTCCCTGCGGTGGAGCAGAAGACGACGAGCGATGGCCATAAGATCCTCCTGAGCAAGAATGGGAATGACCGCGCCATCGGCGGCAGCAGCAGCGGCGCGATCTGCGCCTTCATCGCGGCGTGGGAGCGGCCGGATGCTTTTACGCGGGTCTTCACCAGCGTCTGCACGATGGTGGGGCTGCGCGGGGCGAACGTGTATCCCACTCTGGTCCGCAAGTATGAGCCGAAGCCGATCCGCGTTTTCCAAGTGGATGGCAGCAATGACAACAATATCTACGGCGGCGACTGGTGGATGGCCAACCAGGAGCTCGAGCGCTCGCTGACATTTGCCGGTTACGAGCACGAGCACGTGTGGGGTGAAGGCGGGCACAGTGGCAAGCAAGGCACGGCGCTGTTTCCCGATGTGATGCGCTTCCTTTGGAAGGGCTGGCCGACGCCGGTGAAGGCAGGCGAAGGTTCGCCGCAGCTCAAGGAAATCCTGATCCCCGGTGAAGGCTGGCAGCAGGTGTGGGAGGGCGGCAAATTCACCGAGGGCATGTCGAGCAACGCAAAGGGGGAAGTGTTCTTCACGGACGTGCCGAACTCGAAGACCTACAAGATCGCGCTCGATGGCAAGATCACCGAATTCATCGCCGATTCCCACAAAGGCCTTGGGCAGGCATTCGGGCCCGATGGCAAGCTGTACGCGGTGGCCGGTGGGGCACAGCAGATCGTGGCTTATGACGAAAACGCGCAGGCGAAAACGATCGCGGAGGGCTTCCGGGGGAATGACCTCGTTGTCCTACACAACGGCAATGTCTATGTCACCGAGCCGGGCTGGGATGGCACGAAGCCGAGCAATGTGTGGCTCATCAAGCCCGATGGGACGAAGAGCGTGGTCGATACCGGGCTGAAGTTTTCCAACGGCATCACGGTGTCGCCCGATCAATCGCTCCTTTATGTGGCCGATTCGCGCAGCCACTGGGTCTACAGCTATCAGATCCAGCCCGACGGTTTGCTGAATGACAAGCAGCGGTACTATCACCTGCACATGCCTGACACCGCCGATGACTCCGGCGCGGATGGTATGGAAGTCGACAGCGCTGGGCGTCTCTATGTCGCCACGCGCCTGGGCTTGCAGGTCTGCGATCAAGCAGGGCGCGTCAATTGCATCATTCCGACGCCGAACGGCAAGGTGAGCAACGTCGTCTTTGGTGGCGCGGATTTCGATACCCTCTACGTTTCGGCCGGCGACAAGATCTACAAGCGCAAGGTCCACGCGAAGGCCGCGCCGAGCTTCGCCGCGCCGATCAAGCCAGCCGCCCCGCATCTTTAATCATTGCCACAGGCCCGCTGCTGCGGGCATCAACTGCACTCCCACCCGACTCCAGACACCATCATGAAATCCCCGCTCCTCACCAGTATCGCCGCCCTCGTTCTCGCCGCGCCCGCCTTCGCGGCCGATGAAAAGCATCCCATCGGTTACCAGGATACTCCGATCATCCCCGGCACGAAGTGGCATGTCCACGATGGCGAACGCCCGCAACCGCCAGTCGTGACCCCAGGCGAGCCGAGCACGATTGAAAAAGCCGGCACCGCACCGAGCGACGCCACCGTGCTCTTCGACGGCAAGGATCTTTCCAAATGGAAGATGGAAAAAGACGGCGGCGAGGCGGCGTGGAAGGTCGAGGACGGTCACATGGAAGTCGTCCCCAAGAGCGGCTACCTGATGACGAAGGACGAGTTTGGTCCCGATTTTCAATTGCACCTCGAGTTCGCCACGCCGAACCCGCCCAGCGGCGACAGCCAGGGCCGCGGCAACAGCGGCTGCTTCCTTTTCGGCCGTTACGAAATCCAGGTCCTAGATAGCTACAACAACCCGACCTACGCCGACGGCGGCGCCACCGCGATCTACGGCTATATGCCGCCGCAGGTGAACGCCTCGCGTCCGCCCGGCGTGTGGCAGATGTACGACATCATCGTCGAAGGACCACGCTTCACCCCCGATGGCAAGCTGGCCAAGCCGCTCGTCGTCACCGTGCTGCACAATGGCGTGGTCACGCAAAATCACACCGCGCTGATCGGTGAGACACCGCACCGGAAAGTCGGCGAATACCACGCCCATCCGGAAAAAGGCCCGCTCAAGCTGCAGGATCACGGCAACCCGATGCGCTACCGCAATATCTGGATTCGCGACCTGCACATGCCCACGCCCGAAGATATCGGCGACGGCCCGAAGATCGGGCAGTAATTGGCGCCTCCCGCGGGCACGTCCCGATCGCTCCATATGAAAAGCCAACTCCTCCCATTGGTCGCCTCACTTGTTCTGGGCGCCAGCCGCGCTTTTTGCGCTGAGGCCGGCGCGCCAAGCCAGGCTTTCGATCTGCATGAATGGAAACTACAGGTGCCGGGGCCCCTCGAGGTCAAGGACCTGCGCAATTACTCCTCTGGCTATTTCTTCCTCAATGGAAGCAAGGAGATGGGCTTTGCGCTCGACGCCGCCGAGAAGGGCGCCACGCCGAATACGAAGTATGTCCGCTCGGAATTGCGCCACATCGCGGATTGGACGGTCGACGGCAGCCACACGCTGACCGGTGAAGTGCGGGTCGTCTCGCACCTTAAGCCGGATAAAGTGACCGTGCTGCAAATTCATGGGATCACCCCGGACGGAGACAATGCCCCGCCGCTCCTCCGCATCGCGTTAAACAAGGGCGATCTTTACGCCGCGCTGAAGCCCGACAATACGGGCGACAAGACCGACATGGTATTGCTGAAAGCCGGGGTCAAGACCAGCTACGTCAAAGTCGCCATCGTGGTGAAAAGCGGGCAACTGCACATCGCCGTGGACGGACAGGAAAAGCTGAAGCGCGATCTTTCCTACTGGAAGTTCAGCAACTACTTCAAAGCGGGCCTGTATCCGCAAGCCACCACGGGCACGGCGCAAGTTTTCTTTCGCAGTCTCAAGGTGGAGTAGGGGGCCAAGGTGTGCTCTCTTGTCGCCGATGAAACTCACGCGGCTTTTCCTGCTCTCTCTCGGTTCGTTGCTCTTTGTCGTGGGTTGTGCGAATGAGCCACCGGCTCCCAAGCAGGACAGCCGCATCGGCGGGAGCGCCGGGGTGATCGTCTCGTCGCATGATATGTCGCGGGTAGTACCGACGCGGCCGACGCCGACGAATTGAGTATTGCGGAGATTGCCGGTGGCAAAATCCTGCCTAAGCGCCACGCCGACGCCGGGTGTTCTACGGCCAAAGCCGTGGATTGCCAGTCGACCAGCCAGCCCGTAAAACCACTGCTATTGTTCCTCCTCCGCATGAAATTTTTCCTCTATCCACTCCTTTGTTTGTGCGTCGTACCATTGCACGGCGCGCTGGATGATTCCCTCCAGGCACTTGCCGCCGTGGGACACGAGGGCAAGGGGAATGAAGCAGCCAGCGCCGCGTGGAAGGACGTGGTCAAGGCTGGACCGGCAGCGCTGCCGGCATTGCTCGCGGCGACCGGAAAGGGCGGCCCGGTAGCGGACAACTGGCTGCGCGTAGCTGGGGACACGATCGTCCAAAACGCGCTTTCGCATGGCCAGGCGCTCCCCGTGGCGGAGGTGGAGGCGTTTCTCAAGGACACCGCGCAGGCGGCGGCGGCGCGACGACTGGCGTTTGATTTATTGAAGCAAGCCGACGCCGCGCGGGCGGATGCGGTGGAGCCATCCTTGTCGACGGACCCGGTGCAGGAACTCCGCCGGGGCGCGGTGCAACGGCTGATCGAAGATGCGCAGGCGAAGCAGGGCGAAGCGGCCAGCGCTGCGTATCTCGCGGCGCTCGAGGTCGTGCGCGACGAGGACCAGACACGGGTCATTGCGGGCGAACTGCGCAAGCGCTCGGTGCCGGTCGATTTGCCGAAGCACTTTGGCTTTATCACGCAATGGCAGGTCATCGGGCCATTCGAGAATACCGAGCGCAAGGGTTTCGAGACCGTCTTTCCACCGGAAAAGGAAATCCGGCTCGAGGCAGCCTACGAGGGCAAAAGTGGTTCCGTCAAATGGCAGCCATTCGCCAGCGGCGACGAATACGGGAAACTCGATTTCAACAAGCCGCTCGGCATGTTGAAAGAAGTGACGGCGTATGCGGTGGCCACGTTTGACTCAACTGAAGAGCGCGATGCCGAGATAAGGCTGGGCTGCAAGGACGGCTGGAAAGTGTGGCTCAATGGCCAGTTTCTCTTCGGGCGCGACGAGTACCATCGCGGCCAGCAGATGGATCAATACAAGCTCCGGTGCCATCTGAAACAGGGCACGAACACGATCCTCGTGAAATGCTGCCAGAATGAGCAGAAAGAAACGTGGACGGTGGAGTGGGAATTCCAGCTTCGCGTTTGCGATAGCGCCGGCACGGCAATCCTGACTGCGGCGAAATGACCTCACCTTCCTCTTTCGCCATGCGCTTTCGTTCTTCGTTCCCACTCCTCGCTTTCATCCTGACCGCATCGACGTTGGCCGCGGACTGGCCGCAATTCCGTGGACCGGACAGCACGGCCGTCGCCCCTGATGGGCAAATTCCCGCCCAACCGAAGATCGACTGGACCGTACCGCTGCCGGGCCGCGGGCTGGCCAGCCCGATCATCGTCGGCCAGAAGCTTTTCATCACCTGCGCGAGTGGGCCCAAGCAGGAGCGCCTG